>JAUIIF010000550.1 GCA_030431945.1 Bacteroidia bacterium
TACGTTGCGTTCATGCGTAAGGCGGTGGTGAACCGCAGGCTGTCAGCTGACTGATTTTCCAGCAGCCGCCGGAAGTCGACCATGTCCGGCCGCAGGGGCAGGTCGCCACGCAGGGCGGCACTGGGTGCCGTCATGTAACTCACGCCCTGGGGCGAGATGACCAGCCGCCGGCCATCTTCCACGATGCTGGGGGTAACGAACAGCAAGGGAATCCGGGCCGTACGCTCCGGTTCCCGGTAGGCCAGTAAGGGTTTGTTCAGCCACCCTTCCGTATTTTCGTTCAGTTCTTGCTCAAAGCCGTAGGCCCGGTCCCGACGATAACTTTTTCCCGCAATCGTTACCCGTGTGAAGGGCAAAAACAAATCGTTGCTCACCAGGGAAAAAGCCACGGGGTTGAGCATGTCGCGGCTGATGCGATCGAGCCGGGAGACGTCGTTCTTCGTAAAAGCCGTATCACTCAGGTAGGCCTCCCGCAAGTAGGCCAGGCCGAGTTCGCCGCCACTGGCGCCGGTCATCAGAGCGGTGTGCCGCAGCAGCTTGTTATCGCTGCACCCTTCGATCGTCTGCGTCAGGTGCATGGCCCACAGGGCGGCCGTGAGGCCGCCGCCGCTGGCACAAACCACAAAAAAAGGTGGTTTTTCCGCTTCCTGGCGGGCCTTCCAGTTGTCCAGAATTGCCGTCGTAGCCGCCAGGTCGTGCCGCAGGGTGTCGCTGTGGTAGAGCGCCAGCAGCTGGTCGCCACCGTAGGGCGCTTTCGTCGTATAGTCCAGTCCGTAGGCCTCGTTACCGTGTTGAAAAAAGGGGGTGCTGGTCAGGAAATTGAAGGCAAAAGCCAGCAGGACGAGCAGGGTGAAGCGCCACTCGGAGAACCAGTAACTGATGGCACCGATGATCGCAATGATCAGGCTCAGCAGTACCAGGAAGCTGGCCCCGGCCGGGATCCGGAAAAGGGGCTGATCGATGAGCAGGCCCAGCCCGGCCAGGATGATGATGGTAATGAATTGCAGCAGGATGGCATTGAGGTGGTTCTGCCGGAAAATGCTGAGGAGGACCGAGGATTCATAATGGGCCACGGAGCGCACCAGCCGGGTGCGCAGGTTTTCGTTGAGGTAAGTCGCTACGTGGTACGGGTTGTCGTACAACCCCACGAGCACGGGGGCCAGCGGCTGTGCCCGGTAGGGGCGATAACCGGGGCTGGGGCGGAATTGCCCGGGGCCCATGTTAGGCGGCGGCTCGCGGTATTTGGGCTGGTAGTAGCTGATGTCCCGGTTCGTCACGTTGAAATAGAGGGCGTAGAGGAAAAGACTGATCACCAGCCCCAGTAGTAAGCCGCTCAGGCTCTCGACGGTAACCCACCAGTGATATTCCGCCCCCTGCATCGGGCGGATGAAACGAATGATCAACCCACAGTAAAAGACCAGTACCCCGAGGGGCAGGAGTGCATTGTTGATGCAAAACTTGAAAAACGGACGGGAGAGGCTGGCCAGGAAATTGAAGTAGCCCCCGATGAGGAGGTAAGTACTCAGGTTCCAGCTCATGGTGAAAAAACCGAAGGCCACCCCGATGATGAGGAAAGGCCAGAAACCGCTTGCTTCCAGGTATTCGGGATCCAGGAACAGGTACTGAAGTCCGAGGCGGGGGCCCAGCAATCCGCTCATCATCAATACGAGCAACAGCCACACCAGCAGCAGCAGTGAATTACTCCGCAGGTGCAGCAGGAGCAACTGTACGGAAAACGAGCGGAGGATGCCGGTGAAGAAGGCGTGCATAGAGGTAAAGATAGGGCAGTTTTATATACCTAAGCCTGAGTGGTTTGGGACAATTAGCGCGTAGCTAGCGTGGTTGCTGATGAGGCAAAAAACGTAGGCGAAGCCATAGCTTCGGCGAGGCTTTTTAACGAAATCAGCAGCCTCGATAGCAAGTGATAAAGTCCCACCCCGCAGGAGCAGCGAAGCTAAACCACTTTGACTTAGGTATAGTCTTACGGTACGTTCCTGCCCGCGTTCGGTCGTGCTGTTTGCAATGCCTTGGTTCGTCTCTTTTTGGGGCGCGGACGCAGGGGGCAAACCACGTTTTTGCTGCGCAGGGTGTCGTTAACGGGAAGGTTCGTACGTCTTGCCTGAACCGTCGTTTGCACCCGCGTCCGCGCCCGAAAACGGCTTAGCCTCTCTACGTATTACGGATACTTCATTCCTGATACCCAAGCCGGAGAGATTTGGGTATACTATCTTTGCGCTCCCCAAAAGACTAAATATGAAAATTGCCGTAGTTGGTACCGGATACGTCGGTCTGGTAACCGGAACCTGTTTTGCCGAAACGGGTAACGATGTGATTTGTGTGGACATTGATGCCGCCAAGGTGGAAAAAATGCGGAACGGCGAAGTCCCCATCTACGAACCGGACCTGGACGTACTCTTTGAGCGGAACCAGCGGCAGGGCCGCCTGCACTTTACGACGGACCTTAAATCTGCCGTAGACCACGCGGAGGTCATCTTCCTCGCCTTACCGACCCCACCGGGGGCGGACGGTTCGGCGGACCTGCGGTTCATCCTCGGCGTGGCGGCGGACCTGGCCGGCCTGATCAGCCATTATACCGTTGTGGTGGACAAGAGTACGGTGCCCGTCGGCACCGCCGAACGGGTCCACGCCGCCCTGGCCGAGCACCTCGACGAAGACCTGTTCGACGTGGTTTCCAATCCTGAATTTTTGCGGGAAGGGGTCGCGGTCGACGACTTCCTGAAGCCCGATCGCGTCGTGATCGGTACCGACAGCAAACGTGCAAAAAAGACGATGCGCCGGCTCTACGAACCGTTCGTCCGCTCCGGCAACCCGATCATTTTCATGGACATCCGTTCCGCTGAGATGACCAAGTACGCCGCAAATTCCTATCTGGCGACCCGTATCAGTTTCATGAACGAAATTGCTAACCTCTGCGAAGAAGTCGGCGCTGACGTAGACGCGGTGCGTATGGGCATGGGAAGTGATACCCGCATTGGCAAACGGTTCCTCTTTCCGGGGGTGGGCTACGGAGGCAGTTGCTTTCCGAAAGACGTCCAGGCACTGGCCCGGACGGCCGGCCAGAATGACTACGACTTTCAGATCCTGAACGCCGTAATGGCCGTCAACGACCGCCAGCGGCTGCGTCTTGCGGATAAGCTCGAAGCTTACTTTGGTAAAGAGCTGGCGGGTAAGACCATTGCCCTGTGGGGGCTTGCCTTCAAGCCGAATACCGATGACATCCGGGAGGCACCGGCCCTCTATACCATTGATCGCCTGCTGGCCGCAGGCGCTGCCGTCCGTGCCTTCGACCCCGAAGCCATGGACAACGTCCGGGAACTGTACGGCGATAAGATAACCTACTGCGAAGATCAGTACGAAGCACTGGAAGGGGCTGATGCCCTGGCCATCGTGACGGAATGGTCCGTTTTCCGGACGCCTGACTTCGAGCGGATGAAAGCCGCCCTGAAGAGCAACGTCGTCTTTGACGGCCGCAACCTCTACGACCTGCGCCGTATGGTCGAGGCCGGGTTTTACTACGACAGCATCGGGCGGAGTACGGTAGGTTAATCAATA
>JAUIIF010000551.1 GCA_030431945.1 Bacteroidia bacterium
ACGCGCTAATTGTCCCAAACCACTCCGGCTTAGGTATAGTTGAGTAGAGTCGGCTTTTTTTAGTTCGCCCGGCCTGCAATAATCATTCATCGGCCGCAGCGGGAGCACCGCGACCTGACGCGTCCGCCGAACAGTGTAATTCTTCAGTAGACGACCATTCTTTTGCTTGATGTGGCGCGGCCGCAGGTGCAAGGAAAGGTAAAGAGCAGCCAATGCGCTGACCTCCCGTTGCATACCGAATAGCTCCCGGGAAGGAATTTATCACAATTGTTATTTGTTTGAATTAAATTAAACAATTAAATGTTTAATGCGTATCTTTGTTTCATCCCGGGCTCTTTTAAAATTAAAACAGCATGATCCTTCGCCCCGCCAGGGAAGCTGACTTCCTGTACCTCGAAACGTTCGTCTGGCAAGCCATTTTTCCGGCTTTTGACCAGCCTTTCCTCACTGCCGCGCAGCGGCAGGAGAACGATGCGTTGGTGGAAGACGCACGAACGGAAGTGCTGCGGGCCCTCGAAGAGCGGAATACGGCCGTTTTTGTGGCCATTGACCCGAAAGCGCGCACCCTGGCGGGGTACCTGATTGCGGATGCCACCCCCCAGGCCTACGCGGAAATTCGCCGCATCATTGTCAAACGAAGTTTCTGGGGCAGGGGAGTGGCCGCCCGGCTGTTGGCCGAAGCCACCAACTTTATGGGTACGGAGCGGGCCGTTTCCGTTGCCGTCCGCTACTACAACGAACGGGCGTTGGCCTTCTTCGCCAAGCACGGATTCATCAATACCGGCGAAACAACAGGTAACTTTGCCATTCCCCGCACTTTGTTGCTGCGGGAAGCAATGGACCCAACCCCCTCCGAAGTGGACGAAAAAGACAGCTCCGATATCCCCGCCAGTCAGTGGGAAGATGACTTCCCTACCGGTGCGGATGAACCCGTATTCGAATCCCTGCCCGATTACAACCTGCGGGTAGAGGAAACGCCGATCTTTACGCCGGGTAGTAACGCGCTGACTACGGCGAACGAGGAAGATTTTGCCAGCGGGGAAACCAGCCTCTCCGAAGATCAACTTTCTGAACTGGAAGCTTTCATTGCCCGGGCCCGGGCGCTGAAGGGCACCGCAGCCCCCACGGAAGCCGGCCCCGCTCAACCGCCGGTTACCCCCAAACGCACGCCCCGCCTGGCGGATAGTGCGGGCATCAGAACTTCCGTAGGTGGTGATCAACCAGCGGGGCGTAGCCCCGCCCCATCACCGGCAGATTCCCGCAATATTCCGTTTGAAGTTGATTTTGGTGACGGTCGCGTGGAACAGGTTCGCCGGCAGGCTCCCGACCGTAGTCACCAGGAGACGGTACGTGGAACTACCCCTGCTGAAAAGGTCGCCAAACCTTCCTTTGAGTTTGCGTTCGCCGCAACAACTAATACCGTTCCGCCGTCGCAGCAGGCGGGTTCACCACGCCGGCAGGCGGGTACCGCTGTACCGGAAGCCGTAAGTACGGTGCCGCCGGCCCAGGCCTCCGCTACAACGGTCCGGGAGACCAAGCAGTGTCCTGATTGCGAGCGTGAACTCCCCGCAGTAGCCCGTTTTTGTTTCAACTGCGGCTACCCGCAGCCGGATCCGGAGACCACCACTCCCCTGGGAGCTAAAGCACCGGAGGATGAGGTCCTGATCCTGGAAGAACTCCCGGAACTGAATACGGCCACCTCCCCGACCACCAGCACTTTTCTGCACACCAGTACACCTGAAGCAAAGCCGCAACCGGATAAAAAAGCTGCTGCAGCAAGTAGTGCGGAAACGCCCCAAAAGCAACCTGCCCACGGTACGGGAGCAACCTCTGCCGGGCAGCAGTCCGGTTCGTCCACTCCGGGTAAAACCTGGAACCTTAGTGAATTGAAGATTGCTTTCCGGGAACACCTGCAGGAGCGCTTACTGGCCTACTTCGGAGCGGGTAAACTTAAGAGCTATCTGCGCCGCCTGGAGGAAAGCACCTCCTTTCAGTCCTTGCGGGACGGTAGCCTGAGGAACCTGATGCTGTGGCTTAACGAGGGCCATGCGCCGGCTACCGCCGCGCAGCGGCGGCTCCGGAATACCCTGGCGGACCTGACGGAGTACTTCGTGGTGGAAACCGCCGGGGACCTGAGCGGCGGTGTCCTGCCGCAGCGGTTGCTGCGGCACCAAAGTATCGACTGGGATACTGCTGACATCTTCAAAGTGGTAATGGACTACCTTGATTTTGACCGCGAGTCTGAACGCGTGTACACCGACTTTGTCACCATGCCTTCCCGGGCCCTGCGCAATGCCACCAAATCTTTTCTGCAGGCCAAAAAAGATGAGCGGATTTATTTCATCTGCGATCAAAGCCTGATCAGCCAGGCCAAAAACGGCTTTGCCGTTACCGACGCCGGCCTCTACTGGAAGAACGTCCTGCAGCCCGCCGGTGTGGTAACTTTCACGACCCTGGAGCGGGTACATCTTGCCCAGGGGCACCTGCAACTGGATGGCCAGTTTTTCAACGCCGGCAGCCGCCTGAACCTGAAGATGGCCGTGTTATTGGATAAGTTGCGGAGGATGTAGGGTGGGGGGTAATTATGAAATACTCCCCTCAACATGAAATTGACCATCAGAATTTCTACTATAAACCGGTAGCGGCTTAGGGGAAGCGTACAGCCTGTCTCCATATGCCCAATTCACTTTCCAACTTCACTTCCCCTTTCCCCAAATCTCCCAACCCGCTTCCGCCTGCCGGTGCAGCATCCGCAGGCCGTTACCGGTACCCGCGCCTGCGGCGGCGGCTTTGGCCAGAAACAGGGTCATGGCCGGGTTGTAGACCAGGTCGTAGCAGAAGTGGGCCGGGGTAAGGGCAGGGTAGGGTAGGTTCGGAAAGGTATCCTCCCTGGGCGCCATGCCGAGGGGGGTGGTGTTGATGATCAGGTGATAATCCTGGATCAGCTGCGGGGTGAGGTCATCGTACGTCAGCACGCCTTCCCCGGGGGTACGGCTTACGGCCATCGTCGTCACGCCCAGCTCCCGCAGGGCTTCATGAACGGCCCTGGCGGCACCTCCGGTGCCGAGGACGAGGGCCTGGGTCTCCGCCAGGAAGATTTCCAGCAGGTCATCGTTGGTGGGCAGGCCGAAGGCCTGCAACGTCCAGTCCGCTTCCCGCAGGTGGTCGAGCAGGTCGGACTGGAAGCCGAGGTAATCCGTGTTGTACCCCGTCATTTTGCCGTTATCCGCCACAAGGATACAGTTGACGGCCCCAATGCGGGCTGCTACGGGGTCCAGATGATCCAGAAACGGAATGACGCTCTGTTTGTGAGGTATCGTGACGTTGAGCCCGCGCAGGTCAGGGTGCTCATCCCGGATGTAGGCAAAACCGGTAAACTCAGCGACGGGGAAATTCAGGTACTGATGACTGGCGGACAAGCCCAGCTCCGCAAATTTGGCGGTGAAATAAGGTTGGGAAAAGGAGTGGGTAATGGGGTAGCCAATAAGTCCGTAAGTCATACAAGGATAAAATTTGTAGCACGTTGGTTCAGTATGTATAAAGAAATGCCCGGCCAGTCCTGAAG
>JAUIIF010000552.1 GCA_030431945.1 Bacteroidia bacterium
CAGCCCTTGATCCTCGTCCACGGCTCCTTTACCCTTTACCTCGCACCTGCGCTCCCCACCCTACAAACTATCCCGCTCCACCGGTAGGGGCAACAGTCCCAGTTCGATGCTGTCCAGGCGCAGGCTGTCCTGGTACAGGCTGTCACGTAAGAGGGTATCGAAGCGGATTTCGAAGGGGAACAGCGGCCGGAGGGGCAGCGGCGCGCTCAGTTCTTTGATGGGGGGGGCACCCGGCCTTGCGGGCCGGGGCGGGCGGCCTTCGATGCGCCGCATGCGCCGTGCCCGGTCGATGAGCAGGCTATCCGCGCGGGCGACGGCTTCGGCCAGGACGTCCGCCTGGCAATCCCGGGCCAGGTTCCCGCGGAGCTGGGCCATCCGTTCCAGGAAGCCCTTCTGTACCAGTGCACCGGAGTCGATCTCCTCGGGCGTACAGGCGGTCGCCCAGACCAGGGCGATCAGCAGCAGGCTCAGGGGGTGGTACCGTAAATTCATTGCAGCGGGTTTTTCGGGATCCGGGCGCGTAGCCGGGCTTCTTCTTCCAGGCGCCGTTGGATGATGCTGTCGGTGGCTACCGCCACCCGGTCCGCAAAGGTGGCCTTACAGAGGCTGTCCAGCAGCGGCCGCAAACTGTCCATTCGGGTCGTCACCATTTCGTCGATTTGTTCCCGCTCCTGCATCGTCAGGCGGATGTTCACGGGCTCCGTTTCGCCGCCGGAACAGGCGGCGAGCACAACCAGACTTAGTAGTAAAAGCAAACGCATGGGGCAAAGGTAGTCAGGTCAGTTGATTTGTGGGCGGGGCAGTACGCACGGTGGGTATAACGAGATGCACAGACCATCCTGAAATCAGCACTTTGCCAAGGGCCGTAAGTTCTGCCTACCGTAGCGAGGGGTGGCTTGTACCCCTTCGTATCGGTTGTGCAAATTATTGTCTCCACGCACATTTCGGGCTACTCACAAGTGCGCTCGCCGAGGGAGCCGGTAATGCCTTGTCAGGTAGATTCTTGCATAGCAGGCGCTGGCTGACGAATTCCGCCTACTTAGAATTACCCTGGTCTTACGTTTTCCCTCGTCGGCTCAGACCTCCCCCAGCCGAATCAGTTTACGCCCCCAGATGAGTACCTGCCCCCCGTATACACACAACCAGAGCAGGAGTACGGTATAGCTGAGGGCCTGGGCGCCGGCGTACCAGACCTGCGCGCGCAGGTCGGCCAGCAGGAATTTGTACGCCAGAAAATCCGCTCCGGATAAAATGGCGTAGGCCAGGATAAAGAGCAATACGCCCTTCAGCAATTTCCGCAGGTACCAGAGCAGCCGCGGCAGGCTTCTTTTACCCAGGGAGCGGCGCTTACGCCGTAGGTACAGGTAACTGAACAATACGTACAGGGGCCAGCCGGCCAGAAAGAGGGCTTGCTCCAGCCCGCCGTAAAAAGGATTGTAGAAGTAGCGGCCCTCCTCGTGCCGGAAGGCAGGAAAAAGCCAGATGCCGAGAAAGTAAAGGGTTTGGCCGATGGGCAGGAGGAGGTGCTTCAGGTCTGTCCACCGAAAGCGGTAGGTCGGGTACAGGCTGAGCTTTACGTGGCTGAACAGCAGGACCGGCAACCACAAGCTGAAGTAGATGGGGAGGTACCGCAGCGACGGGTATTCGCGGAGGTACCCGCCGAAATCCAGCGCAAAGTGCAACTGGGTCAATCCGCCCAGCAACAGCAGGGTTCCGTACAGGCGGTTTGCCCGCGGTTCGCCCGATGATTTAAGGAAAAACAAGCCCCCCAGGCCTAGTGCCGCCAGGATGGTTACTGCCATGATGAGCAGCGGTAGGAGAATGGGTAGGCTGGGCATGGAACAAAGATAGCAGAAAAGGCGCTGCGTATCTGGTAGAAGACTACGATCGCCTCAGGGGGCTGACGCCATTATTTTTTTACCTGAAAAACCTGTCCTTAATCTCCCGAGGTTTTCCCGGGCCTCCCCTGCATGGCGCCGGTGTTCCTGCCGGCCATAAGAAAAGCCGGCACGCAACGCGCACCGGCTTTAAAAAATGGGTAAGGTGAAAATCTCAATTCAGCACAAAAGGGATAAGGTGATTACTTGGCTACGTCAAATTCAGCTTTTTTCAGCTCCTTAAAGAAGCCTTTGAGGTATTTGGTGATTTCCCGCTTGCTGCCGCCGTCAAGGTTATCGAAGTCAGCTACCTGCTCCAGCAGGGTATCCTGCAGGCTTACGTAGTAAGCAACGGCTTCATCGAATTCCGGGCTGGCATCAAACTGCCAGATGAGGGTCCGGTCGGTTACCTTCGTTTCCTGAAAGTGGGGCATTCCGGTAGCGTAGTCAGCGTTAACGAGACCGCTGTAGTCAAAGTCGTAAGGCACCGCCGTCATCTGACCATCGTCACCGCGGAGCAGCTTCAGGTTACGGGCCATCTTCGTGCTGTAATCGCTGTTACCGATCATGTACTGGAAGAGGGCAAACGTTTCGATGTTGCTGATCTGGTCAGCGGGGGTGTTGTAGCAGTCATTGCAGCTTTTCATGCCCATCCGGTCTTCCAGCTCATCGAGGTCTTCAATCAGGATGCCGTAGCTGGTGATCGTGCTGCCGTCGGCAGTATTTACGTAGGTGATGGTCAGCAACTGCGTACGGAAGTTAGCGTTTGGGCTCACGGTCTGGTACAGTTCGTACGCCAGCTGTTCGCGGAGGAGGGCATCCTGACCGGCTTCGTCGTTAGTACAGTGCGTAACTAATTTGAAGTCGTTGTGGGTGTTCAGCCCCAGGGCGCGCAGGCCATCCTTCTTAAACTGAAGTTTCATGGGGGGCATGGCGCAGGTCCGGCGGCGGAACTTGCCGCGTACCGTAACGTCCAGGTCCAGCGTTTTGCCATCCTGAATCACTTTGGCCGGCAGGGAAGCCGTAGACTTACGGTAAGCTTCCAGGGTGTCGAAGTTGACGTGAAATTCAATTTCGGTGGTGTTCTGTGCATCCCACTGGTCGAAAAGGCTTATTCCAGCCTTCTGCCCACCGGCGGTGCCGCTGGCGAAAACAGCGCAGCTAATTAAGAGGCTGTAAAGAAAGGTGAGGAAGAAGCGTTTCATGTTTGGGTGATTATATGGGTCTGTGGTAAGAGACTTTATTTTATGTGAATAGTTGCACGTTGATAATGAAGTAGTTACACCTCCCGTGCTTTGATGATTCAAATATCGGGGGAGAAAGTGGTCCCCCGAAATTAGTTCGTTCGCTCCTTGGATTACGTCGACGAATGCTTGTAATTTTCGATGAACGGAATAGTGACTTTCCGGAAAAACGAACGTCTTAAGCGATTTTCGGGACATGGGAGGCTTTTTGGGGCGCGGTCGCAGGTGCAAAACCAGTTAACGGCAAGCGCCTTTACCAGGAGTACGTGCCAGAAGCGTGCCACAAAATTTTTCTTCTGCAAATCAATTGTTTACAGTTTTTAAAAACCAACATGTGTTCGTTTTTGAACGGCAGGTGTTCGCTGACGGGGTGCGGGGTGCCCGCTCACCGGTCGAAACGCGGGGAACGAGTTGGTGCCGTTGCGGGCTGCTGCGC
>JAUIIF010000553.1 GCA_030431945.1 Bacteroidia bacterium
CGGCGGCGTATTCGTCGGGACGGATGCCGGAGTGTTTTACCGGGATGATCAACTGACGGACTGGCTGGAGTACGGCAACCTGCCCCATACGCGGGTGGAAGATATTGAAATTCAGTACGCCGCCGGCCTGATACGCGTGGGCACCCACGGTCGGGGCGTGCTGGAGGCACCGCTGATGATTGAAATTTGTACTGCCGCATCCCCCGACCAGGACGAAGACGGTACCTGTGATGTATTCGATGCTTGCCCCAATTTCGATAACAACCTGATCGGAAGCCCCTGCGATGACGGAGATGCTTTTTCTTCCGGCGAAACCTTTGATGTGGCTTGTGGCTGCTCCGGCGGTCAGGCCAATATCGCTTACTGTGCGGCGGAAGGAACTCCCGGAACGGGAGCCGATTACATCTCCTACGTCAGCCTCAACGGCGTCGAAAACGGCTCCGGCCAGTCCAGTTACAGTGATTTTCGCAATGTATCAATTCCGGTAGCCACCGGAGAGACGTATACCCTAACTGCGGCTTTCAACTTTGCTTTCGCCATCGATCGTCTGCACGCCTGGGTGGACTGGGACCGGAACGGAACGTTCGACGAAACGGAATACATCGGGATGACCGTGCCCTCCGGCAATACCAGTACCGGACAACTGACGGTGCCGGTGTCCACGCTTCCGGGAGCGACCACCCTGCGGGTCCGCGGCGTTTACTCCACGGAATTTGCGGAGCCCTGTGGCTCCGCCTTCGGGGAAGTGGAAGATTACACCCTCGTCGTCAGCTGTGGCAGCAACTGCAGTTTACCGGTGGACTGGGTGGCCTTCGGTGCCCGTGCCCTGGGAAAACAGGCTGCGTTGCTGGACTGGACGACCGCCAACGAAAGCAACGTACGGACCTTCCGGGTGGAACGCTCCGCTGACGGCCGGGACTTTGCAGAGCTGGGTACGGTGGCGGCACAAAACACGACTTCCGGCCGCTACGAATTCGTGGACGAACGGGCGCCCGGCCGCCTCGCCTACTACCGCATTGGTGCTGAGGACCTGGACGGAACGATCGCTTACACCCCCATCCGCCGGGTAAATTGGCGGCAGGAGACCGGCCGCACCGCGTCATTATTTCCCAATCCCGTCGCCGCTGACCAACTAAGGATCGCGTGGGAAATGCCGGCTGCCGGGCCGGTCACCTGGCTGTTGTACAATGCCTGGGGGCAGGAAGTCCGACGGGGCAAGGTGGGCGCGGCCGCAGGTGCCAACCAGGTTGAACTGGCCGTGGCGGACCTGCCGGTCGGGGTCTATCTGCTGCGCCTGCGTACAAAAGACTGGGATTGGACGGAAGAATTCGTCCGTCACTAAGCAGTACCCTACCTTCGCCGCATGCAAATTGCCTTTCTTGATCAAGCAGCCCACCCGTACCTCCAGCAAGCGTTGGCGGCGGCCGGCCATACCGTTACCGATCTTTGCACCCGCGACCGCGCCTATATCCTGTCCGTCCTGAAGGACTTTGACGGACTGATGATCCGCAGCCGGCTGAACATTGACCGGGAATTACTGGACGCCTGCGGTCCGGACTTTAAATTCGTTGCCCGCTGGGGCGTCGGCACGGACCATATTGACCTGGACTACGCCCGTGCCCGCGGCATCACCGTCTTCAACAGCCCGGAGGGAAGTAAACACACCGTTGCCGAACACACCGTAGGTATGCTGCTCATGCTCCTGAATCACCTGGGGCGGGCAGATCGGCAAATTCGCGCCGGCGGCTGGATCCGCCGGGGCAACGTCGGTAAAGAATTAGGGAGCCTGACCGTTGGCCTGATCGGGTACGGAAACATGGGGCAGATGACGGCCCGCCGCCTGGTAGGCTTTGGTTGCCGGGTACTGGCGCACGACAAATTCCGCGAGGACTACGGAGATGAATACGCAGAAGCCGTCAGCCTCGCCACCCTGCAGGAACAGGCCGACGTGGTATCTCTGCACCTCTTCCTGGAAGGGAACCACTATTACGTTAACGAGGATTGGATAAATGCGTTCGCCAAACCATTTTACCTGATCAATACCGCCCGTGGTCTGGCCGTCAATACCGAAGACCTGGTTGCGGCGCTGCAGCAGGGTCGGGTCCTGGGGGCAGCCCTCGATGTACACGAGTACGAAGAGCAGAGTTTTGTTCACCTGGAGCCGGGGGAGTTGCCTGCTCCCTTTCAGTACCTGCGCGAAAGCGAGCAGACCGTCCTTACGCCCCACATCGCCGGGTGGAGTGAAGAAGCGGAGGAAGGCCACGCCAGGACCCTGTTCGCCAAGATTACCGCTGCCTTTGCCTAAATAGTACCTATGGACATCTTTATCTTCACCATTGACTACGTCGGTACGTTCGTTTTTGCCATTTCCGGTGCACTGGCCGGCATGAAGCGGCAGTTTGATGTTTTTGGCGTATTTATCCTGGGCCTCGTTACGGCTACCGGCGGAGGGACGTTGCGCGATCTGCTCCTGGGAAGCACCCCCGTAGGGTGGATGCAGCACCTGGTCTATTTATACCTCATCATCGGGGCAGTCGCCTTTACCTACTTGTTCCGGCAGCATTTGCGCCGGGTCCGGCGCAGCATGTTCCTTTTTGATACGATCGGGATTGCGCTCTATACTATTCTGGGCTTGCAGAAAGCACTGACCTACGGGCTTTCGCCGGTTATTTGCGTTTTGCTGGGGGTCGTCTCCGCCACCTTCGGTGGCGTGATCAGGGATGTCCTTTCCAACGAAGTGCCCCTCATTTTCCGGAAGGAAATCTATGCTTCTGCCTGTCTGGTTGGCGGGGTCTTATTCCTGTTGACGGAGCCGTGGTTGGGGGAGGTAGTGGGGATGGCCCTATCCATCCTCACCGTTTTTCTGATCCGGTTATTTGCCGTACGGCGGCACTGGTCGCTTTCCTTTGGGAATGGTCCGGCTCAGGTGTAATAACCGACTGTTGCCCAACTTTTACCCAATTTTTCGCCCCTGGTGGGGTAAGCCGGCGAAAATTCAATGCCTGGCCTGCCGTCCGCTAGAGGACGTGGTTTTTGGTCGTTACGTTGATCATTCCCTCGTTTTGGGGGCAACCCTTAGTGGTTGGTAACTGATCGTCCTGGTAGACGGAGATGAATTCGATGTCCTCAGTTTTGAGGGAGGTGAAGACCGTTTCGTCTACTTCTTCGCCGTCGATCAGGTAAATAATCTTGCCGGGTAGGGTGGCGGCCGTTGTCTCGTGGTTGGCCCCTGGTGCTTCTTTTTCGGTTGCCATGACCTCCGCGAGGGATACCTGAGACCTGAGCTTTACTTCCTGCTCACCGCTGCTGCTCGCAGTTTGATCCAGGGTAAGCTCCGGAACGGGCTCTGCAGCAGTCCTGCCGGCAAGAGCGTCGGCCGGGGAGGCTGGCGTAATGGTCGGGCACTTCCGCCGTAATAACTCCTCTGCCTTTAGCAGGGAGGTTACCCGCCGGCCCGGGGTTGCGGAGCGTTTGCCTGGGAGCGTGACGGCCTCCGCAGGCTGGTCTGAGGTACGGGTAGGTCGTAGGCTGGTTTCGGGGGATGTCGGGGGACA
>JAUIIF010000015.1 GCA_030431945.1 Bacteroidia bacterium
TGAGAAAATCTGCCGGCGTAGGGGCCCGGCCATCCAGGCGAATAACCCGCAGGCCCAGAATCCGCTTACCCAGTGTTTGCCCCCGGTTAAACAACTCGAGGAAAAAATAATAGCCTAAAAAGAGGAATACGACACCAAAGCTGATGATGGCAAAATCATCCAGGCTATCGATAAAGTTGGCCAGTAACAGCGTAAGGATGGCGTAACCAATCAGGTAAATGGTAGCATCGATCAGGAAGCTGCCGACCCTGGTTCCGGCACTGGCCAGCTGGTAATCAATGCTTACATTCTGCGTCGTTTGAATCGTAACGGATTCCATGCGCTCAAGGTACGCATATCGTTAGGATACCCTTAAAAAGCAAGGGATAAATATACTTTTTCTTGGTTGACAGCGTACTTTGTCTACCCATGAGCAAAAAAACTATTTATCTGATTATCGGCCTGATTGTCGTCTCCCTTGCCGGCGTGCTCTTGTTGCAACTGGACATGATCAGGACGGCCATGAAAGTCAACGAGCAACGCTACGACGAAGCCATGCAGGACGCCTTGAAGCTGGCGGCAGAAGAACAGGAAGACAAAGAAGCCTCGCTGATCGATGCACAGGTCAACTCCGGCTTCAAGGACCTGCGCCGGAGCCTGCGGGCTAACCTGCCGGGCAGCACCGGAGGTCTGCTCGGCCCGGCACCAGGCGCTGACTTTCCGCGCCTGGAAGCGCTGGCACAGTACGCGAATTATGACTTAATCGACCGTATTGACCGGGAGTTGCTCGACAAAAAACTACAAACTGAATTTATCAACGCCCAACTGGGGGATGACCTGGAATACGGGGTGTACGATAACCGCCGGCACGAATTCATCATCCGGAATGGCCGGCGACTGTCAGAACTGGGTGCGGACACCAGCCGGCATACGGACCTGATGCGCAGCGCCTACCGCGTTTCTATTTTTGATGATGACCAGGAGGTTCGGGGGCACATCATTGCCTACAGCCCGCGTAAGAGTGAGGTGATCTTCAATTCTATCTGGTACAACCTGGGCGCAAGCCTGCTTTTCGTCGGGATCATTCTGGCCTGCTTCATCTACACCATTTACGTTATTCTTTTTCAGAAGAAACTATCGGAGATGAAGACGGACTTCATCAACAACATGACCCACGAGTTTAAGACCCCCATCGCGACGATCTCGCTGGCCACGGACAGCATCATCAGCCCACGGGTATCTTCCGACCCCGAAAAAGTGAAACGCTTTGCCGGCATCATCAAGCAGGAGAACAAACGCATGAATGACCAGGTGGAGAAGGTCTTGCAAATGGCTAAGCTCGACAAATCAAAACTCAACCTCAACCTGACGGCTGTTGACCTGAACGAAGTCATTGCCGATGCCGCCATCTACATCTCCCTGCAGGTGGAGCCGCGGGGCGGAACGGTCGAGACAATCCTGGAAGCAGACCCCTCCGAAGTGGAGGGTGACCTGACCCACCTCTCGAGCCTGATCAACAATTTATTGGACAATGCCAACAAATATTCGCCGGAAGAACCAAAAATCATCGTGTCTACACGCAATGTATCGCAGGGCATAGAGGTTACAGTTAAGGATCATGGACTCGGAATGAGCCGTGAGGCGCGAAAAAACATTTTTGATCGTTTCTATCGTGTGCACACCGGTGATCGGCATGATGTCAAAGGCTTTGGCCTTGGCCTCTCGTACGTAAAAACCATCACGGAAGCCCACAATGGAACCATCAATGTAAAAAGTGAATTAGGCAAGGGGAGCAGCTTTATTGTGACTTTTCCTTACCGACAAGGAACAAAATAACCCATTACTAAAAGTAAATCGACCTGCATCATGAGTGACGCTACCCAAGCTACCGCCCCCAAAATCCTACTGGTTGAAGACGATCGCAACTTCGGCGATGTCTTGCGCTCCTTTTTAGAAGTTCATGATTATGACGTGACCCTGGCCACCGATGGCCTGGCGGGCTTTGAAGCCTACCGCAAAAGCAAATGGGATGTGTGCATCTTTGACGTCATGATGCCCCGGCTAAGTGGCTTCGAACTGGCCAAGAAAGTCCGGGAGAGTGATTCCGAAACCCCCATAATTTTCCTGACGGCTAAAGCCATGAAGGAAGACATCCTCAATGGTTTCGAAATCGGCGCTGATGACTACATCACCAAACCCTTCAACAGCGAAGAACTGCTGGCCCGCATGAACGTCATTTTACGGCGCAGCCAGACACCGCCAGACCCGAAGGAAGAGCAAACCGAATTTGAATTTGGCCAATTCCACTTCAATTTCCCACTCCGCATCCTGACGCACACCAACAGTTCCGGAGAAAAAAGTACTGACAAGTTAAGCCCCAAAGAGGCACAACTGCTCCGGCTTTTTGCCATCAACAAGAATAACATCCTCAGCAGAAGCGAGGCATTAACCAAAATCTGGGGGGAAGACAATTATTTCACTGCCCGCTCGATGGACGTGTTTGTCACTAAATTACGTAAGTACCTCAAGCCGGATTCGGACATTGAAATCGTGAACATTCACGGTAATGGATTCCAACTGCTGGTCCGTAGTGAGAACGAAGAAGCGTAATTTTTACGCGTACCTACAAGATATTTTTTGCCCTGAGGGGCCACCTTGTGGGCGAAAGTTTTTACATTTGACCCTAATAAGATCTGGATGCCTGCTCAACGGCATCTAACTGTTTTAGTTTTTGGGATTATGATTTATGGGCCGGAGCTTGTCTCCGGCTCCTTTATTTGCGCTACTTTGCCGCAGCGCTGAACAGGGAAGAACGCAACAATTTCTGCTACCAATCAATGGATTTATCTCCCTTTACGCGCCCACTACCGATGTCTTTATCCTACCTCTTTCACCGCCGTCACTGTCTCTTTTTATTGTTAGTCCTGCTGGGGAAGGCGGGAACGCAGGTGCAGGCGCAGCAGGAACTGAGCGGGCGCTCCGTACGCCAGCTAGAGGACATGGTCGCCTCAAACAAGGTCTTCGACCAGGGGCACTCCGGCTTCGTGCTCTATGACCTTGATTACCAAACGTACCTCTACGGCCACCATGCTGACCGGCGCTTCGTACCCGCCAGTAACGTCAAGTTGCTGACGTTTTTCCTTGCCAACCGGTTTCTGGGCCACCAGACGCCAGCCCTTTTTTACCAGGAATACCAGGACCACTTTGAAGTGTGGGGGAGCGGGTACCCCTTACTCATGCACCCCTCTTTTGCCACCTATGATGAAGCAGGGCCCTGGATCGCCAGCCGCCAAAAGCCCCTGGTCCTCCATTTTCCCCGGGGCGAAGGACAATCGGTACCACGGTATGGTGCCGGCTGGAGTTGGGATGATTACAACGACGGCTACGTATTCGAACGCTCGACTTTCCCCATTTACGGCAACCGGTTATTCCTCGACCTTTCCCCCGTCGATGCAGAGGGCCGGCAACTGCTACTCGGTGCCCCGGTCTCCATCGCCGGAGCCCTCCGGCAGGAGCAGGGGCAACAAGCCCGCATCCGCCGTTCCGAATTCGGCAATGACTTTACCGTTAGTCCTGACTTCCTCGAACGGAGCCGTTTTCCCGTCCAACGATCACTTCACCTTTCTCCCCGCCTGATCGGCAATGAACTGGCCGCCACCTATCCGCAACAGCGTATTTCCGTTGGCCAGCAACCCTACCCCGACCCAACAACAAGCAACAGTCTTGAGGTCTCGTTGCCCGACACGGTCTTTCGTAAATTACTACTGGAAAGTGACAACTTCCTGGCCGAACAACTCCTCCTCCAGGTGGCCGCTAAACGCTACCGGCAACCCCGGGTAGAGGAACTCCTGAAGTACGCCGTAGACTCCCTGCTGCCCTCCCTGGGCATTGAGGGCGTACGGTGGGCCGACGGCAGCGGGCTGAGCCGCTACAATCTGTTTACGCCACGCCACCTGGTCCGTTTACTGATGGCCCTGGATCAGGAAGTTGGCCGGGACAGGCTCCTGACCCTGCTCCCTAAAGGCGGCATCTCCGGCACCCTGGCTAACCGCTTTGCGGATAAACCGGAGCCTTACGTCTGGGCCAAGACCGGCTCGCTCAGCGGCGTTGTCTGTGTGAGTGGATACCTCCACACCCGGCGGGGCAAATGGCTCACGTTTAGTTTCATGCACAACAACTTCGTCGGCAGCAGCCGCAGCTACTACGACGAAATGGAAAAAATCCTCGGGTGGTGTTACGAGAACCTTTGAGCAGTCCAGTGCCGCCAGGCGAATGGGATGATTAATCTGTGGTTACTGGCGGCGCCAGCCAGGTATCCATTTTAGCCAGTAATTCCGGCTGTTGGCGGGCCAGCTCTTCCCGGTGGGTAAAATAGAGGACCAGGGTAATGGCCGTAAGGTCCAACTCTTCAAGGCCGATGAATGCTTTCAGCTTGTCTTCGGTAAAGCCGGTCAGGGCCGCTACCTCGGCGTAGCTGAGGGCAACGTCCTTTAGTTGGTGGCGTAAATCCAGTTCGAGGCTCAGCATCGCGCGGCCGTACTCGTAGAGCCCCAGGTGGAGATATTTCTTTGGCTCAATACAGGAGCGCAGGAAAACGTTGAGCGTCCAGATGATCGCCCCGTCCGGCGTATGGAGCTCGCTGCAGTGTAATACATCATGCTCAGGAGTGGGGAAATAATGCCGGTAGAACACCACCGTTTCATAATCGCCCAGCAGAAAATCTTCCCGGTGAAAACCTACGGTCGCCGCGGAGGCTGCGGCCATAATTTCCACATCCGGGGGCAGTTCTTCGATGCCTTCGCCGTGAAAATGAAACCTTTCCTTCAGGAGAAAAGTACGGCGGCGAAACTCACGTTTGTCCTCCAGACCCAGCCGGCGGTAAAGGTCGAAACGCTCCAGCAGGGGAGCCAGCCCCACGGGCAAATCAGGAGCGTGCTTCAGCCAGTAGCGCCAGCGCAGCTGCGGGCCCAGCGCCAGCGCAGCTCCGATGGCGATAACGGGAATAATCATCAACAGGTCATAAGCACTGTCACTCGTGGTGTACCGTAGAATGGCACCCAGGGAGAACAGGCAGAGGCCGGAAAGCGTAATGGCACGAACTGGATCCAAACGGGCAGGAATTTACAGGTGTTAACGCAGCAGGAGGGGTGATGTTGTCAAGAGGAATTGGTTAACGGCAGGATTTGTGCGGGCGCAAGCAGCATTTTTTGCACCGGCGTCCGCGCCTGACAATCAAGCGCCTATCGGATTCGTAAAAAGTTATTCCAAAAAAGATTTGGACCTTTAGGTTCAACCAACGTAGATTTGCGATTCCTTAGCGGAAACGTCCGCTGAACAACTTTTGGTGCGGTAGCTCAGTTGGTAGAGCAATGGACTGAAAATCCATGTGTCGGCGGTTCGATTCCGCCCCACACCACCCTGTAGGAAGCGAAACTGGTCAGTACCGGTTTCGCTTCCTGCGTAAGTAACCATTCAGCGCTTCGTGCGGCGGGCATTTCACGGATGCCGGTCTTTTGCGAAACGCTGAATAACGAAACCGTATGTTCTCCTGCAACTTCCATCATCATCTGGCTACAAGCTCTTGCCCACGCGGCGAGCGGTAGTTACCGTGGAATGAAGTGAACATCCATAAACAATTACCCCTCCAGGTCCGTCGGCAAGTAGCCAACGGGCCTTTTTTTTTGTCCGTACCGGCTACTTCTCAGGATCTGTCTGAACCGTTTCTACCCCAAACAACTTACCGTTATTATGTCTACGAAACCTTTAAGAATTGCCGTCCAGAAAAAGGGCCGCCTCCTCGATGAATCCATCCAGCTGCTCAAAGAGTGCGGCATCAAGATCGACAATGGCCGCGACCAGCTGAAAGCGGCCGCCCGCAACTTCCCGATTGAAGTCCTCTACCTGCGCAACAGTGATATTCCGCAGTACATTCAGGACGGAGTTGCCGACATCGGCATCATCGGCGAAAACACCCTGATTGAAAAGGAGAAAGAAGTGGAGATTGTGCAGCAGCTCGGCTTCAGCCGGTGCCGGCTCAGCCTGGCCACCCCTAAGGGGATGGACTACCAGGGGCCTGCGGATCTGGAGGGCAAGCGCATTGCCACCAGCTACCCCGTCAGCCTGCAACGCTACCTCGATGCGAATAACATCAGGGCCGACATCCACGAAATTTCGGGTTCCGTAGAAATTGCGCCTAATATTGGCCTGGCCGATGCCATCTGTGACCTGGTCTCTACTGGTTCCACCCTCTTTAAAAATGGTTTGGAGGAGCAGGACATCGTCCTGAAATCCGAAGCCGTAATTGCGGCCAGTCCGCAGATCGACGCGGAGCGCCGGGACATCCTGGACCGCTTACTTTTCCGCATCAAATCCGTCCTTGCCGCCAGGAATAAGAAATACCTGCTGATGAACGTGCCGACGGAAAAGGTGGCCGACGTGACCAAATTACTTCCGGGGATGCGCTCCCCTACGGTCCTTCCGCTGGCGGAACCAGGCTGGAGCAGCGTCCACACCGTTATTGAAGAAGGACGCTTCTGGGAAATAATCGATGAACTCCGGACGAAGGGTGCGGAAGGCATCCTGATTGTCCCGATCGACAAGATGATTCTTTAGGGCCACCGGCCTCAACCGGCTTTTCCCATTATTGCGGGCGGCCACCAGGCTGCAAAATTTTACCCCATGAAAATCTACAACAATCCCTCCCGCACGGCCTGGCCCGCCCTGCTGCAACGACCGGCCAAAGACCTGACCAGCCTCCGGGGTCCGGTCAGCGACATCATGGCCACCGTAAAAGCGCAGGGAGATAAGGCCCTGCGGGACTTTACGGCCCGCTTCGACGGCGTGGAGCTGACCACCCTGCAGGTAGACGCGGCGACCCTGGCGGCGGCCGGCGACCAACTTACGCCGGCGTTACGCGCCGCCATTCAAACGGCCAAAAGCAACATTGAGGCCTTTCACCTGGCGCAGCAGACGAAGGTCTCCGAAGTTCAAACCATGCCCGGCGTACGCTGCTGGCGGGAGGCGCGGGGCATTGACCGCGTGGGGCTTTACATTCCGGGGGGCACTGCGCCCCTGTTCAGTACGGTGCTGATGCTGGCCGCCCCGGCCAACATTGCCGGTTGTGAAGAGATTGTCTTGTGCTCACCGCCCAACCGGCAAACGGGGGAAATTCATCCTGCCGTGCTCTACGCCGCCCAGCTCTGCGGGGTGACGAAGGTATTCCGGCTGGGGGGTGCCCAGGCCATCGCCGCAATGGCCTACGGTACCGAATCCGTGCCACAGGTCTATAAGCTTTTCGGCCCCGGGAATGCTTACGTAACGGTGGCCAAACAACTGGCACAACTCGACGGCCTGGCCATCGATATGCCCGCCGGGCCTTCGGAAGTACTGGTGGGCGCGGACGCAGGTGCCAACCCTGCCTGGGTAGCGGCGGACCTGCTCGCCCAGGCGGAGCACGGGGCGGACAGCCAGGTCGTCCTCGTTGTAGCCACTGAAGAGCAGGCACAGCAAGTCCGGGCAGAAGTAGTGCGCCAGCTGGCCTCGCTGCCGCGCAAGGAAATGGCCGGGGCCAGCATTGCCAACAGCCTGATCCTGGTGCTCCCTGATCAGCAGGACCAACTCGACTACATCAACGCCTACGCCCCGGAGCACCTGATCCTGAGCCGGGCCGATGCCCGGACGTTTGCTGCGGGTATCCGTAACGCAGGATCCATCTTCCTCGGGTACTACACGCCGGAATCCGTGGGCGACTACGCCTCCGGCACCAACCATACCCTGCCGACATATGGCTACGCCCGCAACTACAGTGGCGTCAGCCTGGACAGCTTCGTCACCAAAATCACCTTCCAGGAACTCACCCCCGCCGGCCTGCAGACGCTCGGCCCGGCCGTGGAGGTGATGGCTGCCGCGGAAGAACTGGAGGCCCATAAGCGGGCGGTGACCCTGCGGCTGGCGGCATTGGCATCCTCCTCCTGAGCAATCATCAGCTGCAGTAAATGACTTATTAGCTCTCCGGGCAAGTCTCGCAATGCTAAAAAAACGATCTTTGCACCTGCGTTCGCGCCAACAAAAAAGTACCGAAGAACCATGACCATGCTTGCCCTGCATACCCGGCCCGCCGGCCGGCCTGAGCGGTTTGCCAAAGTGCTGGTGGATAAAGGGAAACGCGCGCCCTGGCCCCAGGGCCCCCGCTCTCCGATTCCCCCACTTTAATCTTCCTTACCATGACTACCTCTACGACTGACTGGACTACCGCGAAACTGGAAAGCCTTGTCCGGCCCAATCTCCTCAACCTCAAAGCTTACTCCAGCGCCCGCTCCGAATTCAAGGGGGTGGCGGAAGTGCTTCTGGATGCTAACGAAAGCCCCTGGGAAACGGGGAGCAACCGTTATCCGGACCCACTGTCTACCGACCTCAGGGTAGCCCTCGGTCAGTATAAGCATTTCAACCCCGACCAGATCGTCTTCGGCAATGGCTCCGATGAACTGGTGGACCAGATCACGCGCATTTTCTGCAACCCCGGCGACGCGGTGCACGCCCTGCCCCCCACCTTTGGGATGTACAAAGTTGCGGCGGGGATTGCAGCGGCGGAGTTCCGGGCAACCAACCTCAGCCCGGACTTTACCATTCCGGTAGCTGAACTCAAGTCTGCCTGGGACGAGAAAAGCAAAATCCTCTGGCTCTGCAGCCCCAACAACCCCAGCGGTAACGCCATCGATCCGGCGGTGCTCGAAGACCTGATCCGTTCCTTTCCCGGCATTGTTGTGCTTGACGAGGCCTACATTGATTTCGTCCCGGAACTTAGCTTTTTACCCCGCCTGGCCGAGTTTCCCAACCTGATCATAACGCAGACCCTTTCCAAAGGCTGGGGTATGGCCGGCATCCGCCTGGGAGCGGCCTTCGCCGCTCCGTTCATCATCCGGATGCTGAACACCATCAAAATGCCCTACAACATCAACGTGCTGACGAGAGGACTGGCGCTGGAAGCCCTGCGGGCTCCCCAAAAGATGCAGGTAAAGGTCGACACCCTGATTGCGGAACGCAACCGGTTGGCCGAGGAACTGGCAGCACTCGACTGTGTTGACCATATTTTCCCTTCGGTCACCAATTTCCTGTTGGTGCGATTTAAGGACGCCGCACGGGTTTACCAATACCTGCTGGACCAGGGCATCGTTGTCCGTAACCAAAGCTACCAACCAAATGCCGAGAACTGCCTGCGGATCACGGCGGGGTTGGCGGCTGAAAACGATCGTCTGCTACAAGCGCTACGCACCTTATAATTTACGTATCACCTGATTTGCGGGACCTTCCCGGCAGGCCAGGCGATCTTCAACTCTTTGTATTAATGCCCCAGAAAATCCTCTTCCTTGACCGCGACGGTACGCTGATTCTGGAACCAGCAGACTATCAGGTGGACCACATCGATAAACTCAACTTCTATCCCGGTGTCTTTCGGTGGCTCGGGCGGATCGTTCGGGAGCTGGACTATGACCTGGTCATGGTAACCAACCAGGATGGCCTGGGCACCGATAGCTACCCGGAAGAAAACTTCTGGCCAACCCACAATGCCATGCTGCGGGCGCTGGAAGCGGAGGGTATTACCTTCCGGGAGCAGGTTATCGACCGCACTTTTGCTGCCGACCAACAGCCAACCCGCAAGCCGGGCACTAAGCTGGTGGAGCATTACCTGACGGATGGTTTTGACCTGGCCAACAGCTACGTTGTCGGTGACCGCCTGACGGACATCCAACTCGCTAAAAACCTGGGGGCAAAGGGCATCTGGATCGCCACGGACCCGGCCCTCGGGGCCGAAGAACTCAACGCCGAGGAACTCGCCGGTCTTGATGAGACCATCGCCTTACGGACTACTGACTGGGAAGACATCTATCGCCTCCTTCGCCTGGACTCGAGAACAGCTTCCGTACACCGCAAAACGAAGGAGACGGACATCCGGATAGCGCTGGACCTGGACGGTACGGGAAAAACGAACATCAGCACCGGCCTTGGCTTTTTCGACCACATGCTTGACCAGTTAGGGCGTCATTCCGGCTGCGACCTCCGCATTCAGGTAAGCGGAGACCTGCACATCGATGAGCACCATACCATTGAGGATACGGCCATTGCTCTGGGCGAAGCTTTCGGTCAGGCCCTGGGCGATAAACTGGGGATTGAACGTTACGGATTCAACCTGGTGATGGACGAGTCCGTCGTGGATGTTCGTCTGGATTTTGGCGGCCGGCCCTGGCTGGTCTGGGAGGGCAAGTACCAGCGCGAAAAGATCGGAGATATGCCCACCGAAATGTTTCATCACTTTTTCAAATCCTTCAGTGACGGTGCCAGGTGCAACCTGGCCATAAAAGCAACAGGACAAAACGAGCACCATATGATCGAAGCGACGTTTAAGGCGTTGGCAAAGTCCATAAAGGCGGCCAAGCGCCGGGACGTGGATAATATGCGGCTGCCCAGCACGAAGGGAATGTTGTAGGATTCTTTTTGATCAGGGCCTCGTTGCCCGTTATGACCGGCAGCATTTTTTTCTTCACGCTACCACCAGGCCCATACACTAACAGACTAACTAACCATGATTGCAGTAATCGACTATAATGCCGGGAATATTCGTTCGGTGCTTTATGCCCTTGAGCGCATCGGTGCCGAACACGTACTTACCAGTGACCACGAAGTTATTCGGCAGGCGGACAAGGTCATTTTCCCGGGCGTCGGTGCGGCCGCTTCAACGATGAAGCATTTGAACGAGACGGGGTTGAGCGACTTGATACGTACCCTGACCCAACCCGTGTTTGGCATTTGTGTCGGCATGCAATTATTATGCAGCCACAGTGAGGAGGGGGACGTGCCCTGCATCGGAATATTCCCCGAACGGGTCAAATTATTTCGCCCGACCAACGGAGAGAAAGTTCCGCACATGGGTTGGAACAACATCAGCCTGCAGGAAAATAATGGATGGGTCAGCCCGGAGGTTGATGAGGGCTATTGTTATTACGTCCACAGTTATTACGTAGAACCAGGGCCTCATACAGTTGCCACAACGAAGTATTGCGGAATTGAATACGCGGCAATGCTCCGGAAGGATAATTTTTACGCCGCTCAGTTTCACCCTGAAAAGTCCGCATTAGTGGGAGAGCAAATCTTGCGCGACTTTTTGAACGTAGCCTGAACTGACCTGCGCAAAGGAAAAAGTAGAAAAAACAATGGCCATCCTTCAAACCGGATGGCCATTGTGTCTGTCAAATTTGTCTCTCTAAAATTCCTTAAACTGTAAAAAGTTGTCTATAGTGTTGCACCAAATTTGGTGTCTTCTTAATTCGGAAGCGAATATGGCTACATTTTTTCGTAAACAGCTCCCGAAATTCATCTAGATAGCATTTCAGTTCATTTGTGGGGCCTTTTTAATGTCGCAACAACATTAGCCTTCAATAAATCAGAAAAGTCCGCCAGTTGTCCCAAATAAGTAGTACATATGTAGTATGTATCTTTAGGCATCATGGAATACCTTTTCCGCTACCATTCTCTCATTGTCCTGTTTTATCTTTTAGTAATCACCGGAGGTTGCCAGGACGCTTCTCCGGCAACAACGACGAAAATTCCCGGAGCTATCGCAGCTCCCCTTGAGCATAAAGATTTGGCCGAGGAGGCATTAAAAATCAACGATACGAGTAGAAGTGATTCTGTAGCGAAGCAGTTGATGCCTATACTCCTGACCGATCCGATCACGCGTGATCTCGAAAATTGGTTTGCCCTGAGCCAAAGCTGGAAAAACACATTTGGCACGACAGAAAAGCTGCTCAGCTACGCTGCGCTGGTTTTTGACAACTTCCAGAAGCAGCACGATTTGGTTAATTCCTCACGGGTTAAAAATTCGATCGCCCGTATTCACCATCTTCGGGGAAATTACTCCCAGGCAATTGAGGAGATGCACGAGTCGCTTAATCTGGCCCGGGAAGCGGGGGACTCCACGAGTGTCGGGTGGGCCATTAGCGGCCTGGCAGCGCCCTATCTGCAGTCGGGTGATTTCAGCACAGCCTACCAATATCTGCAGCGCGCCATAGTTATTGGCGAGAACACCAATAATGTTGGCATCCAGTGCATCAATAAACTTAACCTGGCCACTTACTACGGCTTTTTGAACCGGTTGGATACGGCTGCTATCATTATGCAGGAAGCCACCACGATGGCTAAAGAGCATCGGCTCAAAGCAGCCGAAATTTTTGCGCAACTCAATTCTGCCGTCTTTTTTACCTACGATAATAAGTTTGACGAAGCGGTAGCTTTACTAAAGGAAGACTTTGGCCTTGACCGGAATGCTGTTACCATTCCTAATGCCATGCTCAACTTCAACCTCTACGAAGCTTATCTGGGTAGAAAAGATTATGATCTGGCCCTGGCCTCCTTAAATAAGGGCTGCGCATTAGCGGACTCCCTCGATTTTGGTTTCGGCATATCCTTTTGTGCCGAGAGCCTGGCCGACTATTATGAGCAAACCGGCAACGCTCAGATGGCGCTGATGTACTACAAAGAATACCAAAAAATAAAGGAGAAACAGGTGGGGGAAGAGGTGGCCCAGAAGATTCAGTCGCTCCAAACCAAACAAACCATAAAAGAAAAGGACTGGGAAATAGAAAGATTACAGGCTGCTGAACTGGATCAGCAAGCCTCTTACAATACGCGCCGCAACCTGCTATTGTACCTTATTTTCGGTTTGATCGTATTCTCCGTAGCCTTCTTTGCTATTGCCCAATCCCGGCACCGGGTAAAATCTGCCTACCAGAGTAAAACCATCGCCGAAACAAAGCTGCAGGTACTCCAATCGCAGATGAATCCCCATTTCATTTATAACGCGATAACGGGGATACAGAACTACATCCTGAAATCAGAAAAAATTGAAGCCTATTCCTACCTCGGGAAATTTGCGGACTTGTTACGGATGATTACCAAGTCTTCTCAGGATACCAGGATACGGCTCGACCAGGAAATTGAAATGATCCGCACTTACCTTGATCTGGAGAAATTACGGTTCCGGGAAGATTTTGTGTACGAAATTAACGTAAGTGAAGACCTGCTGAACGAAAACCCGGAAGTCGCCAGCATGATGGTACAGCCCGTAGTGGAAAACGCCATCCTGCACGGCCTTTCCGGGCTTTCCCGACAGGGAAAGCTTACGATAACCTACGAGAAGTATGAAGAGGGCATCAAATGCACCGTTACGGATAATGGTCGTGGCCGGGAAGCGGCAACGGAAATTGCCCAAAAAGAAGCGGACCTCCACCTTTCCATTGCGTCCATTAACATCAGGGAGCGCCTGAAATTCCTCCGGGAAATCGGCTACACCACCGCCCGTACCAAAGTGGAAGACCTTTACGATAATGGCCTGCCAGCAGGAACCACTGTTTGTATTTACCTACCCATTCTTACTGAAAAGACGACCCTCTCGTGAACGAAAAGAAAATTATTGCACTGATTATTGATGACGAAGCTAACGGCAGAGAAAACCTGGGCATGCTCCTCCGGGCGTACCACCCACGGATCGAAGTAATTGATACTGCCGCTAATTTACTGACGGCGGAAAGGCTCATCCTGGAAAAAGAACCACAGCTTATTTTCCTCGATATTCATTTGGGGCCGGAAACCGCTTTCACCCTGCTTAACCGGTTAAAATCCATCACCTTCGAAATCATCTTCGTCACTGCCCACGAAGATTACGCACTGCGCGCCTTCGAATTCATGGCCATTGACTACCTGCTTAAACCTATTGACATCAAAAAACTGGAAAAAGCCGTCATCAGTGCCATTGCCCGGATCGACAACAAGACGATGCACCTTTCGATGGAAGAAATGATGCTGCACGTGCGCCAGTTCAACCGTCACCAGCATAAAATCGCCCTTTCTACCCAGACAGGCTACGAAATGGTTTACATCAGGGATATTATGTATTGCCAGTCAGAAGGAAGCTACACGCGCTTCCTGTTCACGGATGGCGAAGAACTGCTCGTCTCCAAAAATCTAAAGTATTACGAGAATTTACTCAGCGAGTACGCCTTTTCCCGTAGTCACAATACGACCCTGGTGAATTTACTCTACGTGAAACGCCTCGAACGTTCAGCCGGTGGTTACCTGGTGATGGAGAACAATAAAACGCTGCCGGTTTCAAAATCCAAAAGGCAGGAACTGGAAGCTCAGATTAAAGAAAACCGGCGTTTGGTGTAGGTCATATTTTCCGGCGCGGACGCTGGTGCAAAGAAGGTTGGTCGCATTTAGTTACTTCACGGCAGGCATCCGGATAAAACCCCTGCCCCCCACAAGCCGTTAAGCCGGTAATGGCACTACTTGAATTCACCGACCATGGCATTTACTGCCCCCGGGCCAAAGTCTACATTGACCCCTGGAAACCCGTTGACCGGGCTTTGATCACCCACGGTCACGCCGATCATTCCCGCTGGGGGCACAAAGCCTACCTGGCCACGCATGCTGCCGGCCCCGTCATCCGGCACCGTTTAGGAGACATTCGCCTGCAGACCGTCGCCTTCGGCGACGTAACGACCATCAACGGCGTCCGCTTTAGCTTTCACCCCGCCGGCCACATCATCGGCTCCGCTCAGATTCGGGTAGAATACCAGGGGGAGGTCTGGGTCGCCAGCGGGGACTACAAACTGGAAGACGACGGACTGTCCGAAGCCTGGGAACCGATCAAATGTCACCATTTCATCACTGAATCTACTTTCGGGCTTCCCGTATACCGCTGGCAACCACAGGAAACGGTTTTCGCCGACATCAACCGCTGGTGGCGGGCCAACCAGGCAGCAGGAAAAGTCTCCGTCCTCACGGGCTATGCTCTCGGTAAGGCACAACGCCTGCTCCACGGCGTCGATGCCGGGATTGGTCGCATTTATACCCACGGTGCCATCGAAAACACGAATGAAGTACTGCGGGAACAGGGCATCCAATTGCCGCCGACCATCCGCGTTACGAATGACATCAGCAAAAAAGATTACCCCGGCCAGCTTGTCCTGACCACCCCCGGCTCCGTTGGCCAGCCCTGGATCAAAAAGTTCGGGCCCTTCAGCCTGGGGGCCGCCTCCGGCTGGATGGCCCTGCGCGGCGCCCGCCGGCGCCGGGGGGCCGACCGCGGATTTGTCCTCAGCGATCACTGCGACTGGCCAGGTCTGCTGGAAGCCATTGCGCTGACCGAAGCGGAGAACATCTACGTCACCCACGGTTATACCGCCATTTTCAGCAAATACCTGCGAGGATTAGGCCTGAACGCCGTGGAACTGGAAACAGAATACGAAGGAGAATTGGCGGAGATGGACACCAAAGCCTCCGCAGACGACCAGGAAGACTGAGTTCCGGCTTTGCGTCACCACTTTCCCTGCACCTGCGGCCGCGCCCGAATTGCGGGTCCGATTGAACCATCTGTGCCCTTTTTCCGCTTAACTACTGACCATACTAACTTTATTCCTTGCACCGTTTCGCCCAGCTTTTCCAGGCCCTCGACCGTACGACCAAAACCAACGCCAAGGTGGAGGCCCTGGCCGCCTACTTTCAGGAGGTACCCGACGAGGATAAGCTGTGGACCATGGCCCTGCTCAGTCACCGGCGACCGAAGCGAACCGTCAACTCCAAACTACTGAGGGCCTGGGCCGCCAGCTACGCCGGCATCGCCCCCTGGATCCTGGAATAAAGCTACCACGTAGTTGGTGACCTGGCCGAAACCATCGCCCTCGTGCTCCCCCCACCCAGCCGCACCAGCAACCGCTCCCTGACCGAATGGATAAAGCAGGTGCAGCAACTAGCCGCTTATGACGAAGCCGGAAAACGGGAAACCGTCATCGATGCCTGGCACGAGTTAAACACGACGGAACGATTTCTTTTCAATAAGCTCATTACCGGCGGCTTTCGTGTCGGCGTCAGTCAGAAGCTGATGACCCGGGCCCTGAGCCAGGCAACAGGCATCGAGGAAACCAGCCTCGCGCACCGCCTGATGGGAAACTGGACGCCGGACACCACGACCTTCGATGAGCTGATTAACGCCGAGTCTGCCGCCGACAACATCAGCCGGCCGTACCCTTTTTACCTGGCCTATCAACTGGAAGGCGCCCCGGAAGAACTGGGGGACCCCACCAGCTGGCAGGCCGAGCACAAATGGGACGGCATCCGCGGGCAACTCATTGTCCGCCAGGGAGAGCTCTTCGTCTGGAGCCGGGGGGAAGAACTCGTGACCGACAAGTACCCCGAGTACCACCCCCTGGCCGGTTTGCTCCCCGACGGCACCGTACTGGACGGTGAGATCCTTCCCTTCCGGGACGGACAGCCCCTCGGTTTCAACGTCCTGCAAACCCGCATCGGCCGCAAAAAAGTCAGCAAAAAATTACTGCAGGAGGCCCCGGTCATTCTGATGGCCTATGACCTGCTCGAGATTGGCGGAAAAGACATCAGGGCCACCCCGCTGGCCGAACGCCGTACCCTGCTGGAAAACCTGCTCGCTGCGCACGACACTCAGGGTATTGTCCAGTTGTCTCCCGTGGTGGAGTGGTCCGACTGGCAGCAACTGGCCACCGAACGCAAGCACGCCCGCGAACAGCACAGCGAAGGGCTGATGCTGAAACGCCGGGACAGCCCCTACCAACAGGGGCGAAAAAAGGGCGACTGGTGGAAGTGGAAAGTGGACCCGCTGACCATCGATGCCGTCATGATCTACGCCCAGCGGGGACATGGCCGACGGGCCAACTTATTTACTGATTTTACCTTCGCCGTCTGGGACGGCGACGCCCTGGTTCCCTTTACCAAAGCCTATTCCGGCCTGACGGACAAAGAATTCAACCGGATCACCGCCTGGGTACGGAAAAATACGGTAGACCGCTTCGGGCCCGTCCGCAGTGTCAAACCATTCCACGTATTCGAGATTGGGTTTGAAGGTATCCGGAAATCCACCCGGCACAAATCAGGTGTCGCCCTGCGCTTCCCGCGCATGCTCCGCTGGCGGGAGGATAAGCCTGCGGAGGAAGCCAATACCATGGCTGATTTAATGGCCTTGTTAGCAGCGTACGGCGGAACGGACTGATTTACTCCGCCGCCTCCAAAAATTGCATTTCGTACAACTCCCGGTAACGTCCGTTTTCTTTTTCGACGAGTTCGTCGTGCGGCCCCAGTTCTTTGATTTCTCCTTTTTCGAGAACCATAATGTTGTTGGCATTACGGATGGTACTCAGGCGGTGGGCAATGACGATGCTCGTCCGTCGATCCATCAGTTTTTCAATGGCGTGCTGGATAACCCCTTCCGTCTCGGGATCAACGCTGGAGGTGGCCTCATCGAGGATCAGGATGTCCGGATCAAAAACCAGGGCACGGACAAAGGAAATTAACTGGCGCTGGCCCATACTGAGCGTAGCTCCGCGTTCCTGCACGTCGTAGTCATAGCCACCGGGCAGCTTTTCGATAAACTCATGGGCACCGATCAGCTTGGCCGCAGCAATAACCTGTTCGCGGGTAATGGCGGGATCCCGCAGGCTGATGTTGTCCAGCACGGAACCGGTGAAGAGGAAAACATCCTGCAGTACCATGGCCATGCGATTGCGCAACGCATACATGTCGTAATCCCGAATCGGGACACCGTCAATCAGAATATCCCCTTCCTGAAATTCATAAAAACGGTTGATGACATTGGTGATCGTCGTCTTTCCGGACCCCGTACTGCCGACGATGGCCAGGGTTTCCCCTTCCTTCAGTTCAAAACTTAGGTTTTTCAGAATCCAATCGTTACCCACATACGCGAAGCTGACCTCCCGGAAGCTGACGTCTCCTTTCAGCTTGGTGGGGGCGTGGGTACCATTGTTTTCGATCTGGTCCGTACGGTCCAGCACCCCAAATACCCGTTCGGCGGCAACGAGCCCCATTTGCAGGGTATTGAATTTATCCGCCAGTACGCGGATCGGGCGAAAGAGCATGTTGATGTAAATGGGGAATGCAACGAGCGCGCCCAGGGTAACGCCTCCGGCACGGGCTACATCCTGTGCCCCCCACCAGACCATCAGGGCCAGCGAGGCTGCGGCAATAATATCAACCGTAGGAAAGAAAATCGCGTAATAGAAAATGGCGTTGATGTTTGCCTTGCGGTAATCAGCGTTGATCGCCGCAAACGTTTCCCGTTCCTGTTTTTCGGCGTTGAAAAACTGAACGATGCGCATGCCCGTAATCCGTTCCTGCAGGAAGGCGTTCATTTGCTGAATCTGCGTCCGCACCTGCTGGTACGATTTTTTCACGGCTTCCTTAAACAGGTAACTGGCCAGCATCAGGAAGGGCATGGTGGTCAGGCAGATCAGGGTCAGCTTCCAGCTGGTGTTGATCATGACGGCCAGTACGGCGAAGATGGAGATCAGGTCCGCCAGAATAGTGATGATGCCTTCAGAAAATACACTGTTGATACTCTGGATGTCGCTGATGGTCCGGGTGGTGGAGGTACCGATCGGCGTCTTATCGAAATAACTGAGGCGCAGGCTGTTGATGTGGCTGAAAACACGGACGCGCAGATCGCGGATAATCGACTGGCCGAGCCAGTTGGAGCTGTAGATGAAAGCGTAACGACAGCCGGCTTCGACGATGAGCAGGCCGGCAATGACGAGCGCCCAGAAGGTGAGCCCTTCAATGTCTCCGGCGAAGACGTAATCATCGATCATTTTCTGAATCAGCCGCGGGCGGGCAATTGCCAGCGGGGCAAGCAGTACGGCCAGCGTTACGGCCAGCGCCGCTACTTTTTTGTAGGGAAGAGCCAGTACCAGTACCCGCTTGAGGGTCTCCAGGTCGAACTTTTTATTTTCTTCTTTTTGCGCCATCGGAGTTTCTAACGTCTGATCAGCCATAAAGATGAGCGAAAAGCCGTCATCCCGCCAAGAATTATGCGCGGCCGCCGGTGCCGGGCAGGTTGATTTAGCAGCGGGCAACGTTACCTTTAATCATCAGACCCCACCGCTATGGTTCAACACTTTTATCAGCATTGCCTTGCCGGACTTCCGGGCCTTACTCCGGACTGGGAACGGATTCAGGAGGCTTACACCGGCCGGGCCTACCATAACCTGGAGCATTTGGCGGAGATGATCGGGCATTACCAGGCGCTTCCGACGTCCCTGGCACCTGCGTCCGCGCCCCTATTCGGGCTGGCCCTGATTTACCATGACCTCATCTACGTAGCCGGCCGCAAAGATAATGAAGCCCGCAGTGCGGATGAGGCCTGCCTCGCCCTGCGGCGGGCCGGGTACCCACCTGCCGACGAGGCCTACTGCCGCCGCCTGATCATGGCCACCAAGACCCACCACCCAACGGATAAGGACGAAGGGTTGCTGGTCGACCTCGACCTGGCAGTGCTCGCCCGGCCTACTTCCGGGTACAACGCCTACGCCAAAGCCGTCCGCCAGGAGTTTTCCCGGTACCCCGATTTTCTCTACCGGCCGGGGCGGAAAAAGGCGCTGCGCAGTTTGGCAGAACGGGAAACACTCTACTACCACCCTTACTTCCGGGATCGGTGGGAGGAAACTGCCCGCAAAAATGTAGACGCAGAAATCAGCCGGTATTAAAAATATGATGCCGCCCCGCAAGCGGAACGGCACCAGCTAAAGACGTCTCATGAAAAAAGTCAGGTAACCACCTTGCGGCAGACCCTACCTGAGCCGTCAATATAGATAATTTTAACGTATATTAA
>JAUIIF010000554.1 GCA_030431945.1 Bacteroidia bacterium
AGGTTCCAAAGTGACTTGATCAAAACCCAATGCCTTGAACTTGGCTTCGGCCCAAGCCACGGCTTTGGCGTCGTTTTCACTGCCACCCAAGCGTGGGCCGACTTCGGTGGTCAGTGATTCTGTGATGTCATAAGCCAAATTGTCAGTAAGTGCATGCAGCGCCGCCCACTGTACTTCGGTGGGGCCGTTTTGCTGAACTTCTTTTTCCTCGTACGGTAGCCATTTTTCTGTTCTCAGGTCGAAATATTCGCTTTCGCCTAGCCGTAATTTATAGGCAAAGCGATCATAACCGGGCACAACGTACCCCGGGTAATAATAGCGTAGCCCTTGCCGTAAACAGTGTTCAATTTCCAGCAGCATGGTGTAGTAGCCAAGGCTGAAGGATTTTAAATTAGGGTCGTATACACCCAGGATGCTGGCGGCAGCTTCCTGACCAAGGTCAAAGTAGCTCACTCCAACCAGCTTACCACTTATTTTTTCCCTGATGGTCGTCTCCCAGGTGTTGAAGATGGTTTCGGACCCCTCGTAGTCCTCGAGACTATCGGAAATGGTTGGCGAGAGGCGGCCGTCAAAGTCTGCAGCGTACCTTCTGTACAGGTCATTGCGTTCCTCATCAATTACCCGGGGGCCGCAACCAAGTTCAAAAAGCTTGGCGTTGCGCCGCATTAATTTGCGCTGACTTTTGGAAAATTTGAAATTTTCCAAGTCGATCCTGATCCAGATAGCCGAATAGGGCTGGTTCTGAAAGAATAGGAAATGCGTCGTGAAAATGCTTGCGCCCATACGGTACCAACCCTTACTCAGGTGCCAGTCGAGGCTTTCCGGGCTAAGAACAAAGGGGGCGTTTTTGTCGGCGTAGGGAAACAGCATTTGGTGGGGGCGCGTAGGCTTTGGCGAATATCCGGCAAAATGCTGGGATGGGATAACTATTTCTCTACTGATGGTCAGAATAGTCCTTAAGAGATCAAAATTTGTCGGGTCGAACTCCGTAAATCTGCCTCATCATTGCTGGCTACTACTACCAGGCGTCCCTTCCCGTAGGTGGCTAGCTGGGCGTGAAACCAGGCTACGGCATCTTCGTCGAGCGTAACGGTCGGCTCATCCAGTAACAACAGCGGAGTGTCAGCGTACAGGGCACTCCCCAGCAATACCCGTTGCCGCATCCCCGAGGAGCAGTCGGCTAAGGTGCGGTTACGCACCTGGTCAAGCTCGAGGAGAACGGGGACGTCCGCCAGCTTCAGGCCGGGGGCCAGGGGTTTAAGGGAGAAATGGAATTGTAGGAATTCGGCAATGGTCAGTTCTTCAACTATTTCGAGGTAAGGGCCCGTCCAACTGACGAAGGGATACCGCTTCCCAACGGGGAGGTGTTCCCCGTCCAGGGTAAATATGATTTCGCCGCGGGAGGGGGTGAGCTGCCCACAGAGGAGCCGTAAGAGGGTGGACTTTCCGGATCCATTACGACCACGGACCCCGATCACCTCTCCTGAAGAAAAGCTGTCGGAAAAATTCTCCAGAATCCAGTGTCTGCCAAAGCGTTTACCAATGCCCTCCAGGCGGAGGTTCAGTATTGGTTGCCGGTGGTCAGTTACCATCGTTCAGGCCTTGAAAGCTACGGATAATACCCGTACGTTCTGTCTCGGCGATAAAGCGGATAACATCATCCCGTTCATCACAGACCGGCACCGTAGTTTCGATTTCCGTAACGGCGTTGGTCAGGTTAAGCCCCTTGACAAAAAGCAGCCGGTAAATTTCGTGAATGGTATTGATCCGGTCGATGGCAAAGCCCCGCCGCTGTAACCCGATCCGGTTGACCCCAATGTAACTCAGGGGTTCCCGCGCAGCACGGATATAGGGAGGGACACTTTTCCGTACCAGACTCCCTCCGGCGATAAAGCTGTGTTTACCGATCCTGACAAATTGCTGAACGCCCACCTGACCTTCGATGATTACGTAGTCTTCCAGTTCTACGTGACCCGCAAGATTTACGTTATTGGCAATCACGATATTATCCCCCAGAATACAGTCGTGGGCAACGTGAGCGTAAGCCATCAGGAGGCAATTCTTGCCAACGACGGTTTTACCGGCAGCAGCCGTGCCACGGTTTACCGTTACGTATTCACGAATGGTCGTTCCGTCGCCAATCTCGGCGGTGGTGTACTCACCGGCAAACTTTAAATCCTGCGGCTTGCCGCCAATTACGGCACCGGGAAAGACCTCGACCTTCTTCCCGATCCGGGAGCCGGCGTAAATGGTTACGTTAGGCCCGATGACGGTACCTTCTCCAATCTCTACATCGTCTTCAATGGTAGAAAAGGGGCCGACGGAGACACCGCCACCAATCTTTGCGTTGGGGTGAACAACACTTAAGGAATGTATGGACATATTAGGGGCGCTTTACAATCTGAGCTACGAGGTCGGCTTCGGAAACAATTTTATTTCCTACATAGGCGGTTCCCCGCATCTGGCAGAGACCCCGACGGATGGGGGCCACAAGCTCCATTTTAAATAGGACGGTATCTCCGGGAACTACAAAGTTCTTAAACTTGGCGTTGTCGATTTTGAGGAAGTAAGTATCCCAACCAATCGGGTCTTCCTGCATAGTGAGTACCAGCAAGCCTCCGGTCTGTGCCATGGCTTCCATCTGCAGTACTCCGGGCATAACGTGGTTGCCCGGGAAGTGCCCCTGGAAGAAATCCTCGTTTATCGTCAGGTTTTTCAGGCCCACAATATGGCTTTCCCCCATTTCAATGATCTTATCGATCAAAAGCATCGGGTACCGGTGGGGCATGATTTCTTGAATCTGCTCGGTATTGAATACGGGCGTATCATTGGGGTTGTAGCGCGGCCGGCCTTTCAGGCGGCGTTGCTCCATGTAGGCTTTTTTGAGCAGCTTGGTGAAGGCTACGTTAGCGCCATGGCCGGGTTTGGTCGCCAGAATACGTCCACGAATGGGGACACCCAACAGGCTGATGTCGCCCATGACGTCCAGCAGCTTGTGCCGCGCCGGCTCGTTGTGGTATTTTAAATCCAGGGTATTGAGGATCCCGGCCTTGGTTACCTCTACGGTCTCCTTTCCCATCCGCTGCGCCAGCTTATTCAGGCGCTCCTGAGGGACAACGCGGTCGGCGATGACAATGGCATTGGTCAGGTCTCCCCCTTTGATCAGGTCGTGCTCAAAAAGCAGTTCAAGCTCGTGCAGGAAAACGAAAGTGCGGCAAGGGGCAATTTCTTCCGCATAGTCTTCGTACCCCCGCAGGGTGGCGTACTGCTGGCCCAGGACCGGACTGTCAAAATCAATCATGGAAACCACCTCGAACCCGTCGTAGGGGAGGGCAACGATTTCCGACCCGGTTTCTTCGTCCCGGTAAGTAATGGGCTCTTCTACAATGAAGTATTCCCGTTTAGCTTCCTGTTCCGTAATGCCTGCTTTCAGCAACGGGCCGACGAAAGGACTGGCACTACCATCCAGGATGGGGATTTCACCGCCGTCCAGTTCCACCAGCATATTATCAATCTGCAGGCCCGAACCGGCCGAAAGGAGGTGTTCCACC
>JAUIIF010000555.1 GCA_030431945.1 Bacteroidia bacterium
AATGACGGATGTGGACGGGCTATATAAGTTCTCCGATCTGCCGCCCGGAAACTACTACGTCGTGTTCGACCTGACCACAATTGACAACCCCGACCTCTACGATTTCGTAACACCGGATACCGGTGCGGATGATACCGTTGATTCGGACGCTATGCCGGTAAACCCCGCAGACGACGTAGCGCCAAGTGGGCCCACCGGCCCACTGGCTTCCGGCGAAGAGGACCTCTCCCTTGACGTCGGCATCGTCTGTGCCCTTGAAGTGACGGTAGCCAATCCGTTTACCATCTGTTCAACCGGATTTATCGACCTCCTGTCCGGTGCCTCCGTCACCCCGGCCCGCCTGGGAGGAACCTGGAGTACGCCGGATGGAACGGGAACCTTCGTCGACGCCGCCGGCGATCCCCTGACCGCACCTTACGCATTAGGTACCGCTGCCCGCTACCTGCCAAGTGCCGCAGACGGCGTGCGCGGGTTCGTTAACCTGATCCTGACGACCGGAGACCCCGCTTCGCTGAGTCCCGCAAGTAGCTGTGCCCCGATCAGTAGCCCTCCGCTACGAATTGATATTCTCAATGTTGACTGTGGCCAGCCTTTCTGGGACGGAGAAAATGACTAAGCAGTGCCGGTGGTCGTGCTCAGTTCGGCCAGCCGGTAGTACTTGTTAGATTTTGGACAATTCGCGTTTACAGTGTCTCTCTTGATAAACCTACGAGAACACGCTTATTACCGCCCCTGACCCGTTTGGTCAGGGGCTTTTTATCGCACACCTTGTCTCAGAAATACAGGTAGGGGCGCGGCCGCAGGTGCAAAATTTTGTCGTAAGGAAGCAAGGGTGGGGCAGAAGAGGCTGTTCCCGTCTGCCATCATCGGTGAAGGGGAGAAGCAGGTATAACCGTAGCTGTTGCCTGCAACTAATAAGGTTAATCCCCAGACACACATCATTCTGCGGATAGAGTTGTTGTCTGGAAAAAAGAAATTATTCGTTATGTGTCAGGCTATTTCTAAACCGGTGCAGCAAACTACCCCTCTCCACAAGGCAGTCGCTAGCTCGCTCGCCGGCCGAAACGCGAGGAACGAGCTGGTTCGTCCGCCGAGCGAGCCTGTAGCCAGATCACGATTCGACGGACGACTCAGTAAGCTGTTCTCGTCCGCTAACCCGCAACCCGCAATCCGCAATCCGCTAACCCGCAACCCGCAACCCGCAACCCAACGAGTTTTACCCTCTTACGCTTGCGCTGCCTTTGTTGAGTTCCGACCCGGAGCAATGAAAAGGTGTGTATCACAAGCTGTACAGCCATTGCTAAAACTAAGGCCCGAAGGCCATCCCTTCACTTTAGTTGTGCAATTTATGCTGCACGCATGGAAAGGGACCGGCAGCAGACTGAAGCCTTTATCCTTTACCTTGATCATGACCCTGGTTTTGGCAGCCCTGCCCTGGGGACATTCCCTTTACGGACAGCAGTACAACGGCCGTGGCGGTAGATTGCAGGATTTTGTCTCGGTAGCCGCCGCGGACACTTTCCGAATTATGGTAACGGACCTGAAGCCGGCAGACCAGGTGAACTTCGGCCTCATCAAAATATGCATCAACCTCCACCATGGTCGTACCTCCGATCTCAAGCTTACCCTGGTAAACCCCGCCGGACAAGCCATCTGGCTCTCCAATCGCAACGGCGGAGAAACCGGAAGGAACTACACGGAAACCTGCTTTTCCCGGCAGGGCTTCTTCGGCTACATCCACGAAGGGGAAAATCCCTTCAACGGTGATTATCTCCCGGATGGCCGCTTCGATGTGCTGGACGAAGGCCCCCAACCCCCTAACGGGGAATGGCAGTTGATTGTCCAGGATCTCCGAGAAGAAGTGACCGGAATCCTGGGCAGCTGGAACCTCTATTTCGGAACCATCCCAAGCCGTACGACTGACTGGTGCAGCACCCAGGAACCTGATCGGTGTACGCTCAGTGAAGCCCAACCAGACGGCGCACTTTTACCGGACCTGGTCATGCTGCCTTCTTTTACCCGCGCACAATTCATTGAATACCCTCCTGACCACAACACTTTTCCCCGCCAAATTAAATTCGCGGCCACAATTGCCAATATCGGGTTCGGCCCCATGGAAACCCGTGGAAGCGGGCGTTGGTATTGCGGAGAACAAGCCGTCGCCAACGGAGCATCGCCTTGTGCTGACGGCACCCTTCCCCGTCAGGAAATACTGCAGCGCATTTATTACAAGCAAAACGGCATGATCAACCATCGCGATACCGCCGCCGGAACAAATTACCTCGACCTGAAACCCGGTCATAATCACTTCCACGTCGATGATTGGGTCGAGTACAAACTCTTGCGCGTCACCCATTCGGGGGAGGAAGAGGTCGTTTGCGCCGGAGAAAAAGTGAGTTATTGCCTTTTTGACAGCGGCGCCTGTCAGGAAAATGACCCCCTCTGTGCCATCGGTCAGGTTCAGTATGGCCCCCAGAACCTGCCAAACTACGGCTTTGGTAGATACGTAAATTGCCGCGACGGTATCCAGGGTATTTCCGTCGGGGGCTATGATACCTACGGCAGTATGTACGAAGGGCAAAGCCTGACGCTTCCGCCTGGTACAGTCAATGGTCGCTACGTACTACAGATTACGGTAGACCCCAATAATCAGTACCGGGAGTCTGATGAAGACAACAACGTTTTGCGGATGGTCTTTCATTTGCAAAAACAACAGCCAACAGGTGAAAAATGAAGAAACACTGTAGCGGGATCAATTCCTGTTCGTACCCTCAGGTCCGGAGGTCCGCCTTGCGTAGCGAGCGGTGCTTGCTCCCGCGTATTCGTTGGGCAATTTGTTACAACATAATTACCAGTTCCCTGCACATTAGACTTTTTATTTGTACTTTGTGATCCCTATCCCTCCCATAAGTCTTATTGTTACTAGTTCTGAAGTTGATCAAACCTGATCAGATCAATAGTTTGGGCCATAATTTTTGTTTGAGCTGGCCCGTCAGTATTGTTTCTCGAAAAAAGATAGACCACACAGCATGAAAAATAAACTTTACCTGAGCGCAGCACTGCTGCTCTTTACGCTCTGTCAGTGGCAGGGCCTGTTCGGACAAACCTGCACCGGATGCACCCAGACGGTCAACATGGATAACGTTACGGTCAATGCCACCGCCGGCATCGATGTTATCTGTATTACGGCCGATGTTGTCAACACCAATTTCAATAACCTGGGAGCAGGTGACATCGTCTGCGTCGCGCCCGGCGTAACCTGGACGATGCCGTCGAGCCTGAATTACAATGGTCTGGTAACTTATATCATCGGGACCGGCGCAACGGTTGAATTACCAGGATCCGGAAGTAATGGTAACCTCCAGATCGATAACTACGGGACGCTGAACTTTACCAATGCTTTTGGAACGGTAAATTTTGTCGCCAACGGTGGTTCTACTATGCTCGTCAATAATTTTGCCGGCGCCACGCTCAATGCTACCATGGTCTCCGCTGTCATTTTCGGTAACGGCTCGGATTTCTTCAACGAAGGAACCATGAATTT
>JAUIIF010000556.1 GCA_030431945.1 Bacteroidia bacterium
GGAAAAGCGGGTTATTATTGCCGGCGTCGTTCTGCGGGACGGAGGCGAGGTGCCACTGCTGGACCGGCGTTTTCAGATCGATCGGGCTCGCCGTTCCTTCAAAGTCATCCAGGTAAACGATTCCTTCCTTTTCTCCGCGGGCCTGGTTGATGGCCCGGCTGTGGCCGGGCTTAAGCCAGGCGGTCTCCGCCGTCAGGCTGATACTACTCGGTGCACTCGTACTAAAGAACGGCAACTTATCCACCATTCTGGTCAGGAAACCGGATTCTTTCTGGAAAGTAGCGTCCAGGCCGTAAATCTTGTTGTTGATCGGGTCTTCCCCCAGGTTTACCTTTTGGGTGAAAGGCCGCTCGAAGAGTTGCATGTAGGTACCACCAATGCTCAGGTTATCGCTGACTTCATAATCCGCCCGCAGGCCGATCATGGTCTTCGTCTGTAAACTGAAGACCGTATTGTCCTCGAAGGAAACATTGATCGGGACTCCGGAGCTCAGGATGGCATCATTGAGGATACGGACCCGTCCGGTACCGTAATCCACCGAATAATCCCGCCCCTCTTCCAACAGGGCACCACCGGCAGTAACCCGTACGGAACCCGGAGGAATGTTGAAGGCCCCCAGGCTGATCTCGGACTGTACCGAAGACTTGTAGGAACCCCGAATCGCAAAGCGATTCTTCTCCGGGAACTCCCGGGCCTGGAAAATGGTCGAATCGTACAGTTCCTGATAGACGAAACGGGCCTGGTCTTCGTCGCGTAGCAGCTCCCGCAAATCACTACCGAAGGGTTCGAGCACGGGGAAGTAAATCCGGCCGGTCGTCGGGTTAATCGTGATGCCGGGAACGAAGTCGAAAACGCCGTCCGGCTGTGGGTCATTTTGGGTATTGAGGCGATCAAGGTTGAACGCGCGGATCAACGGCAGGCCGGGAATGGGCGTTCCGTTCGGCTCTTGGGCCACGGGCACCGGCAGGAACCGCTTAAAGCCTTCTCCCGGATCTTCGTACTGGATATCGAGGCGGAAGTCCTCCTGGTTAACCTGATAAGCACCGAGGGAGTACACGTTCTTCATCATCAAGTCCCAGGTAGGCAGGCCCACCCGTTGGGTGGAGGATTTCAGCATTTTGGTGAAGAGCACCTGGTTACTGAACTGGCTGGTATCCTGTTGTGGCTGGCCCGGCGTCCGCCGGCCACCGGAACTGGTGTTGTCCGTATTTACGGAAAGCTCACCGACCTTGAAGATGTTGCCGTTGTATTTGTAGCGGTACGATACGGCGACCACCTGGTCGGGCTGGACGTTGATGTTGAGGGAGATAAAGCCCAGTTCGGCATTAACGGTGTATTCCCGGGCCGTCAGCTTACGGGCGGAAACTTTTTCGAAGTCACGGATTGGCTGCAGGCCAAACTGCGCTGATTGCAGGGTGGATACCGCACGGTCGATGTCCCGCACCCGCTCTCCCTGCGCCACCAGGCGGCCGTACAGATCGTTCGCGCCGTTATCGGGCAGGCGGACGTCGCTGGGGCAGAGCTGCTGGTATTCCGGTGAGCCGGAAGCCGTAATGGCGCCAGGATTGGTGAGCCGGTCCGGCTCCGCCAAGTCGGCGAACGCCACGATGTCCCGCACGTCAAAAACGTCATTACGATCGTTCGTAATCCAGACTTCGATGTTCTCGGCGTGGAACAGGGAATTGATCTGGGGCAGGTTCTCCAGGCTCTCTTCGTAGACACTGCGGTTGAAGTGGCTGAGGAAGAAGTGACGGTTCTCGTCGTAGCTGTCGGCATATACCTCAAACTCCGCCAACTGTGCTCCCCCCTCAATGGTCAGCTTTTCCCGCTGGCTTCGTTGCTGGCTGGCAATGGCCGTAAGCTTCAGGTGGCCGAACTGGAGTTCCGTCTTGAGGCCAAAAAGCGATTGTGCACCTTCGATCAGGGAGCCCCGCAGGGGCAGGCTTACGTCTCCGGCTTCGATTTTACGGAGGATGTCGTCCTCGCTGAAGGCTTCCGAATTGTAATCGAGTTTGATCTGGTTGTCGAAGTTAAAGGTGGCACCAGTATTGTAGTTGGTGTTCAGCTTCAGTTTATCCCCGATTTGCCCCGTCACGTTCATCTGGATGTCCATGTCGAAGTCAAAAATCGTATTCCTGCGGAAACGCTCGACGATGAAGGGGTTGTCCTGAAATTGATAGTTAAGGCCAAAGCTGAGGTCGACCCCGCCCTGCGGCTGAATGTCGATTTCCGTACCGCCGAAAAGATTATTGATCAGGTCCGGGTCCAGCTCAATGTCTGCCAACGGATCACCGACACTGATGGCATCATCGGGGTTTCCCACGCCGGCGAGCTGATTGAAATAGCGCTGTTGGTCCTGTTGTTCGCGGTACTGGAAATACTCTTCAAACGTAAGGTAAGTAGGCGGCCGAAAATCAAAATTGCCCAGTCTTTCCCGGACAATGTAATTACCAGTGGCGGGATCATACTCCACCGTTTTTTGCAGGCCGGCAGGGTCCTTAAGATCGATGGGGTTGCGGTTCGGGTCCGTGATAAAATCCCGCTTACGGTCCTGGATGGGGGGGAGGGTGTCCGTCGCCGGGCTAAGCAAACGGGGGTCCGATGCCGCCAGGAATCCGGGCAACACACCACTGTTCTTCAGCCCGTCGATGGGCTGGTACATGATATGGCGAAACAGCCGGCTTACCGCTTCTTCCGCTACCGGATCAGCGGTGGGACTGAAGGGGACATGCGTAAAGTTTAGCGCGCTTAAGGCAAAACCGAGTAGTAGTACAAGTAACGTCTTATTCATATATCAATCCTTCCGAGAGCCCGGGGAAATATCAGGCCGTCCATCGGTAACGGTCGCACGGTGGCGGATCGGTTAACGAGGCTGAATTTTAAGATTAGGGGCATCTGAACCGGTGCGTTGGTAAATTGGTGGTGTTCTAGGATGACAACTCGCGCAGGGCAAGCTTAATCAATTGCTCTGAACTTCCGGGGTCTGCTTGCGCAGCAAACACCCGATTAAGAGCACGCTGCACGGCAGGCCGGGCAAAACCTAAATTCACCAATGCAGATAACGCCTCCGCCCGTTGGGTATTGCTCTGGGGGGAAAGCATTGTGGGCGTATCGAAGCTTTCTTTCATCAGTTTATCCTTCAGGTCCAGGATTATCCGTTTCGCAGTCTTCGGGCCCAGCCCTTTCACCTTCCGCAATGTCCCCACGTCTTCCCCGATCACCGCCGTCCGGAACTCATCCGCATTCAGGCTCGACAACACGACCAGCGCCGTCGTGGGGCCTACACCACTGACGCCGATCAATAAGCGGAAAAGCGCGCGCTCAGCCTCATCGTAAAAGCCAAAAAGCGTCTGCTGATCTTCCTTTACGTGGAAGTGGGTCAGCAACTTAACCTGCTCGGATTTCTCGATTTTGGTGTAAGTGTAAAGGCTGATGTTGACGTGATAACCGAGGCCGCCCGCTTCGATGACGACGAAACTCGGCGTCCTGTGCGCAACTGGCCCCTTAACGTAACTAATCATGACAAGGGATGATTTTTTGAGGG
>JAUIIF010000557.1 GCA_030431945.1 Bacteroidia bacterium
CCGGAGCTTCGCCTTCCGGAACGAGCGGGGCTTGCCCCTCCCCGTAGTAGTTGAGCCATTGGTTATACCCACGTTTTTTCAGGGCGCAGGGGCTATAATTCTACTTGTCAGGACAATTATTCTATCTTCATCCCTGAATGAAAATTTCCGCCTTAGCTAAATAAGCAAGTGATGCCAACTACTTCAGTCATGACCACCCTCGAAGCTTACTTCTCCCGCTACCGGGCGGGTGTGGTCGGCCAGGATACTTATTTTGATACCCCGTACGGCCGGCAGCCGTTGCTTTATGCCGACTGGACGGCCAGTGGCCGCCTCTATGCCCCCATTGAGGAACGACTCAGTCAGGAGATTGGCCCCTACGTGGGGAATACGCACACCGAAACGTCGATCACCGGATCATCAATGACCATGGCGTACCACCACGCCCGCCAGCTGATCAAACAACACTGCGGAGCAACCACCAGGGATGTGCTCATTTCTTCCAATTCGGGGATGACGGGTGTCGTCAATAAATTCCAGCGCATCCTCGGGCTTAAAGTCCACGAGCGGTTTCGTTCGTCCCTGCAGCTGGCGGCTGCAGATCGTCCGGTGGTATTCGTCAGCCACATGGAACACCATTCAAATCAGACCTCCTGGCTGGAGACCATTGCCGACGTGGAAGTAATCCGGCCGTGTGCTGCGGGCCTGACGGACCTGGCCTGCCTGGAAGAGTTGTTACTTAAATACGCCGACCGGAAGGTGAAAATAGCGGCCGTTACCTCCTGTTCCAACGTTACCGGCATTCGGACGCCCTATTACGATATCGCGGAAATGATGCACCTGGCCGGCGGTTGGTGCTTCGTTGATTTTGCGTGTTCGGCCCCTTACATCGACATCAATATGCGGCCGGAGAATCCGCTGCAGCACCTGGACGCTATTTACTTCTCGCCCCATAAGTTTCTGGGTGGGCCGGGCTCCGCCGGCGTCCTGATCTTTAAGCCCGAATTGTACAAAAATCGCGTGCCGGATAATCCCGGTGGCGGTACCGTTGACTGGACGAACCCCTGGGGAGAGCACAAGTACCTGGAGTCCATCGAGGCCCGCGAAGACGGTGGCACCCCCGGCTTCCTGCAAACGATCCGCACGGCCTTCTGCATCCAGCTCAAGGAGCAAATGGGCGTTGACAACCTCCTGGCGCGGGAACACGAACAGCTGGCAAGGATCTGGTCGGCTTTTGCGGAAATTGACAACCTGCACGTGCTGGCTCCCCAGCACCAGGAACGCCTGGGGGTCATCTCTTTTTACATCGAAGACCTGCACTACAACCTGGGCGTCCGCTTGCTGAATGACCGTTTCGGTATTCAGGTGCGGGGAGGGTGTTCCTGTGCCGGCACTTACGGGCACTACCTGCTGAACGTTGACCAGGATTTTTCCCGCTCCATCACCAATAAAATTAACGCCGGCGACCTGACCGTTAAACCGGGCTGGATCAGGATGTCCATCCACCCCGTAATGACGGATGAAGAGGTTGATTACCTCGTTGCGGGCGTGCGTCAACTGGCCGCCAACCACCGGGCGTGGGCCTCCGATTACCAGTACCATTCCCGCACGAATGAATTCGTGCACCAGCAGGACGTACAAACCGATGCCCGGCTGGTGGACGGGTGGTTTGCCCGGCCGCTGTAGCTGGCTGGGTGGCTGGGTGAGGAAACCACTTTGTAAAGGAAGCAGCCTACCTTTAAGGCATAAAAAGATTTCAACATGCGTATTTACCTTGCTCTTTTTGTTCTTTTGCTGGCATCCGGCGTCCGCGCCCAAAACACCCCGCAGGCTACCATCAAGACTATTTTTGACCACATGAAAGCCGGAGATACGACGGGGCTGCGGGCTTATTTTCACCCTGCGGCGACGCTGCATTCCGTACTAACCAAACCCGATGGCCAAACCGTCGTGGGAGCGGGTAGTATCGACAAATGGTTCGAGGGGATGCAAAAAGCAGAAGCGGGCGACTGGGAGGAAACGCTCCACTACCTGGAAGTAAACATTGACGGTCACCTGGCCAGTGCCTGGACGCCTTACGTCTTCAACTATAAAGGCGAATTGCACCACTGTGGGGTGAATACCTTTCAACTCGTAAAGGACGGGAGCGAAGGGCAGTGGCGGGTGTTACACATTTCCGATACCCGTCGGGACGGACCGGGCGACTGCACTCCCGTAGCGGCCGAATCTCCGCAGGAAGCCATTGAAGCACTGGCAACTAACTGGCACCTGGCGGCGGCAAATGCCGACTCCACCACCTTCTTTGACAGTATGACTGACGACGCCATCTACATCGGCACCGACAAGGGAGAACACTGGACCAAAGCTGAGTTCCTGGGTTTTGCCGCACCGTATTTTGCCCGTGGCCAAGCCTGGGATTTCAACGCCACCGAACGTCACGTCTTCTACGATCCTAACCAACAAGTGGCTTACTGGGACGAACTGCTGGACACCTGGATGGGCCCCTGCCGCGGCACGGCCGTGGTAAAACGTGACGGACCGAACGGCTGGAAAATTGCCCATTACACCCTCTCGATGACGGTTCCCAACGATAAAGTGCAGGAAGTCATGGAAGCAACGGGAGAACCCCGCAAAGCCAGAAATTAGACAGTCCCGGTTTTTGGGGCGCGGCCGCAGGTGCCGGCAAAGCAGTAAGGTGCACGCAGCAGGATAACGTAACTTTACGGCCTGTAGAACTCCTGCATCAAGTAACAAACCATTCCTTTGCTTTCCTTACTTCAATCCCTTATTGCTACGCCTTCCCTCTCCCGGGAGGAAGGCGCGACGGCTGACCTGATTGCCGCTTATCTTGAGGAAAAGGGCCTGGTGCCCCACCGGCACCTGAACAATGTCTGGCTGCGTAGCCGCAACTGGCGTGCGGGCCGGCCCACGATCTTACTGAACAGCCATCATGACACGGTAAAAGCCGCCGCCGGCTATACCCGGGACCCCCACCTGGCGGAGGTCATTGACGGCAGGCTCTACGGCCTGGGCAGTAATGATGCAGGCGGTGCCCTGGTGGCGTTGATCGAAACCTTTGTGGTACTGGAGAACGACCCTGGGCTGGGCTGTAACCTGATCTTGGCCGCAACGGCGGAAGAAGAAATATCCGGCCCCAACGGCATTGCAGCCTTGCTGCCCCTGCTGGGCCCGATTGACGCCGGTATTGTCGGCGAGCCCACCTTGCTGGACCTGGCCGTTGCGGAGCGCGGGCTGGTTGTGATTGACGGCGAGTGCCAGGGCGTCAGTGGTCACGCTGCCCGTCAGGAAGGCGTGAATGCGCTTTACCTGGCCCTGGACGATATTGCCGCCATTCGCAACCATACCTTCACCAGGCCCAGTGCCTTGTTGGGCCCAACCTCCGCAAACGTAACGGTGCTTAATTCAGGCACCCAGCACAACGTTGTTCCTGATCGGGCCACCTTCCTGATTGACCTGCGGGTCAACGAAGCCTACCGGAATGAGGAGGCCGTGGCGGAATTACAGCAGTGCTGTAGCCATGCCGTGCTCACACCGCGCAGCC
>JAUIIF010000558.1 GCA_030431945.1 Bacteroidia bacterium
GATCAGCCTTGCGGAAGGCGGGCCGGCTATTCATTCAACCGTCCGCCACAATATTTACAGTACAGGGCGTCATCCGCATGTCCTTCGCGGGTACAGTACCGGCAGACCTGGGTGTTCGTAAACTTTGCCTTCCGGCTTCCGGCGTTGACCATCTCGTTAGTGACGATTCCGGTGGGCACGGCAATGATGGCGTAACCGAGAATCATGACGATGGCGGAGAGGAACTGACCGACGTCCGTTTGGGGGGTAATGTCTCCGTACCCAACGGTGGTTAACGTCACGATCGCCCAGTAAACCGCCCTGGGGATGGAGCTGAAGCCATCGTTCGATCCCCCTTCGATCAGGTACATGATGGAACCGATGATGACGACCAGGAGCGTGACGGTAAAGAGAAAGACGGAAATCTTGTTTCTGCTGGCAATCAGCGCCCGGCGCAGCTGGTCGCCCTCGGCCAGGAACTGACCGAGCTTGAAAATCCGGAAGACCCGGAGCAGGCGGATAATCCTGATGATGACGAAGTACTGCGTACCGGCCAGGAAAAAGCTCAGGTAACTGGGAAGAATGGCTACGAGGTCGATAAGGCCATAAAAGCTGAGGGCGTATTTCCAGGGTTTGATCGTTACCCACAGCCGGAGCAGGTACTCAATGGTAAACAGAATGGTGAACACCCATTCCAGAATAAAAAAAACGTTACTGTACGCGCGGTTCCATTCCTCGGAGCTTTCCAACATGACGGTGATCACGGAAAGAATGATCAGTATCAACAGGCCGATGTCGAAAAATTTACCGGTCGGGGTATCCGCCTCGAAGACTATTTCATGGATACGATCACGGATGGGGCGAGAACTTGGCATGGGGACAAATATAGCTTGTTGTGCCGGGGTTGGGTAGTCGCCTCCGTACGTTGCTCCCGGCAGCAGACGGAGGCCGGGGCCCCGCAGGTCAGAAAATCCAGCGGATTCCGTTTTTCCACTGGTAAGTAGTCGCGGGAACTTCGGGCAAATCACGACTGACGCGGGCATCGTGCGTAAGGGAAAAATTGGTGGTGAAACGGAGCCGGTCCGTTACGCTTACGGCTACGTTGGTAACCGTGGAGATGCGGGTGAGGTTAAACTCCGGGAGCCGGGGTTGATAGTAGGTGGTGTTGGCCAGGGAAAGGTGATCCGTCAGCTTAATGTTCAGGGTAAGGTAACTGCTGAGCCGGTGGTCCTTGTAGCGGATGTTGGAGTCCGTCAGCTCATCGTATTCGTACATGTAGAGAACGCCCAGGTAGGCGCGGGAGTTGGCCCGCTTATAGAGCCGGCGGCGCAGGCCGGTGCCGATGAGGAAGCGCAGGTTCAGGCGCAGTTGCTCATTATACTGGAGTTGGGTGAAGCTCTCCCAGCGCCAGCGGTCTTTGGGTTCGTAGCCGTAGCGAAAATGACCGAAGCCGGCATTAACCGCATTTTTGCCACTCACTTGTACGAGCCGGTAATCCCCCAGAAATAGCACATTACCCTTTTTACCCAGGCGGTCCAGCCGCAGGCTGCCCCCGGCCGTCAGGACCGTGTTATTGTTCCTGGTCAGGCTTCCGTTCAGGTCCAGCTGACCGAACCAGCCGAGGCTGTCGAGTGGTTTCCTTTTGTCTTCGATATTGACAATCTGGGCGCGGCCGCAGGTGCAGAGAGAAAAAATAAGGAGCAGGGTAGGGCCGCTCGTCCGCAGGAGGGAAAGCATACGCAATGACAACATAAGGATGAAGTCCTAAGATAAGGAGATAAATAAGTTTGGCCCGCTTACCGCGGGGTAGATGTTTATTTTGAAACGCACCGCCAGTTCTGAAATCAGGCCTTAGGGCTGTAGGGCTGCCTTTCGCCGCGAGCGGGCCAGGGCAAGCGTAAGATTTGCTCGCCGGCCGAGGCGTGCGGCACGAGCTGATTCCGTTCCGGGTTGCTGTGCGGTCGTCCGCCGAGAGAGTGGCCCGTACAACGGCTTTTCGGCGGACGCGTCAGGCCACTTCGTGTCCGCCACGGCCATCAAACGCTCACTTCCTGCGATTGCCCTGGTGAGCGGGGCTTGCCCCCTCGTATTGGTGGTGTAAATTGGTAGACACACTACCGGAAATTGCCAGATTGCTCGCCGGCCAAGGCGTGAGGCACGAGCCGAGTCCGTTCCGGGGACCTGCCTGACAAGGCACTAGACTGCGGTCACCAGTTGCTGTTGCGGAAGCAGGTTCAGGCCACGGGCGACTCCGAACAGCAGGCCACTGAAGAGCAGGTTGGCGAGTAAACTGTTGAGGAGAAAGGGAAGTCCGGCGGTAAAAGCCGCCAGCAGACCGGTAACGGTTTTAGGGTACATAATACTGCCCGCCCAGACGCCGAAGTTGGTCACCAGAAAAAACACGAGGGTGGCACTGATGGCGGCGCCGCCTACCCGTAGCCAGCTAAAGGCTACGTGGCGCAACAGGCCCATACCAATTACAATCATCAAGACGATTGCCCCCAGTGTCCAGTAACTAAAACCCCAGTAAAAACCCTCAAAGTAAGCAGCGTACAGGGTGTTGTTTAACACCACATCACTCAGGTAAAAAGCAAGGACCGGTACGAGGATCGCCATCCACCGCTTGGGCAGCGCTGCTGCCCCAAAGAGGGCCATGGCTCCTACGGGAACAAAGTTGGGGGGGTGTGGTAACAGCCGGCTGGCAGCGGCCACCAGCATAAGTCCGATAATGAGCAGGATGTTCTTAGGGGCGGAAGAGACTGACATAAAATAGCGGGTTAAAAAAAAGGAAGGGCAAAGATAAAGGGTAGCCGGGCATTAACCAGAATTCAGCAAAACATTGTGCCGGCCGTGCACCAGAAGGCTACATTCATCAGCTCGCATGCTTACGTACGGCTTTCTTAGCAATTTATGCCCGCCGGGAAGCATGGCCTGCCTTGCGGGTCCTTCTCAGGCACCTGCGTTCGCGCCCCGCTGATCCGGCAAGGTTAGGAGGTTTTCGTTTCCGGCACCCGTACGTCAAAATAGTAAGCTGCCAGCCCGGCCACCACGTTGAGCAGGCCCAGGAGGCTTTCCACCGGCTGATTCTTCAGGAGGTAAAGCAGTGACCAGGCACTGAAGGCCAGGAAAATCACCTGAGGCAACGGGTAAAGGGGAGATGAGTACCCGTCTCCCCTCGGCGTACGCAGCCGGTGCACGAGCAGGCCGGCAACGGCCAGAAAAGTAAACAGCTGGAGGACGAAACCACTGTACATCAGTACCCGCTCGAAGCTGGAGGTAAAGACGAGAAAAAGGCTGATTCCCCCCTGTAGCCAGGTGGCCCGCAGGGGCAATCCGCGCGGACTGAGTTTGCCGAAAGTTCTCCAGAGTTGGTGACTGTCTCCCATGGCCCGGACAACGCGCGGGCCAACCCAAATCATCGCGGAGATCCCCGTGAGCAGCAAGATGCCGATCAGCATACTCACCAGGTGGCCGATACGGGGGCCAAACATTGCCCCGGCGGCAATCTGGGCCACGTCAATCTGACCGGCCAGCGCCGCGCTGCCGGCCTGCCGTAAA
>JAUIIF010000559.1 GCA_030431945.1 Bacteroidia bacterium
GTCTTCGTGAAGTACGGAATGATTTCCGAAGAAAAATTCTACGATCGGGCGACTAAGTTTGTCCTGCTGGAAAACACCGAAGGCAATAAATTTACGCTGGAGGAATACAAAGAACGGATCAAGGCAAACCAAACCGATAAGCACGACCGCCTCGTAGCGATCTACACTGCTGACGAAGACAAGCAGCACACCCTGGTAGCCGGAGCACAGGAACGTGGTTATGACGTGCTCAGGCTGGAGCACGCCATTGATGCGCCCTTCCTGCAAAGCATTGAGCAAAAAGAGGGCATGACCTTTGTCCGGGTTGATTCCGCTACGCCAGACCAACTCGTCCAGAAGGATGAAGAGAAGGAGAACCTGCTGAGTGAGGACGAACAAACCACCGTGAAAGACCTCTTTACCACGGTAGTAGGAGACGCAGGTACCGTTGAGCTCAAGCCACTGGACACGACGGATGCCCCCGTGCAAATTGTCCGTCCGGAATTCATGCGCCGCATGAAGGAAATGCAGATGCTGCAGGGCATGGATACCAGTATGTTCCCCGACATGTACCAGGTTATCATTAATGCCAACAACCCCGTAGTGAAAGAGCAGGTGCTGAGCAAGACCGACGAAGCCGAACGGTCCGAAAACGCCACGCATCTCTACCAGCTAGCCTTGCTGAGCCAGCAGATGCTTTCCGGTGCGGAGCTGAAAGCATTTGTAGACCGCAGCGTCAAGATGATGCAGTAAGCACCGTTTTGTGGGTCCAGCTACCGCAGCGTGCTGTTAAAACGGGTACGCCGCCCGGATTCAAGAACAAGGAGTTATCCTACGACCGGAACTTGGTCGCGGGGATAACTCCTTTTTTTGTGCACACCATTTTGGGTAAAGACATATGCACTACCTTACCGGCATGAGAAATCTGATCTTACTCCTTCCCTTTATCCTGTTTTCCTGTACACCAGAGTCTGGTGAAGCAACTGCAGCGGAAACCATGACTGACCCTCCCGTAGCAATGGCAGCAGCACCTACCCCGGACTCCCTACTCCGCCACGCCGTATTGTTCTCGTTCAAGGAGGACAGCTACCCCGCCGGCGTAGCCGCAGTCGAGGCAGCCTTCCGCGCTTTACCGGGTAAAATTCCGGAAATTCACAGTTTTGAATGGGGCACCAACAACAGCCCCGAGAACCTCGCGCAGGGCTACACCCATATGTTTTTCCTGACCTTCCTCAGTGAAGCCGATCGGGCCGTTTACTTACCACACCCTGCCCACAAAGCCTTTGGGGAGGTACTGGGGCCGCACCTGGACCAGGTACTGGTCCTTGACTACTGGGCACAACAATAGGGCGCGGACGCTGGTGCAACCCCAGGTACAGCAGCAAGGAAAAGCAAACATAACGGTGACCTGACGGGTTAGCCTAATCTAAGCTTTTTCCCTATGTCCCGAGGTTTCGTCAAAGAGTCAGATCAGGAGGAATTACCCCTCATTCCACCCCGTGCCCCGCTACCTGCGGGCGCGACCAACTACGTTACGCCGGCCGGCTTCGCCGCACTGGAACAGGAGCGAGCGGAGCTGGAAGCTGAAAAAGCGGCCCTGCCCACGGCAAATGAAGAGGAGCACCGGCGGGCAACAATGGTAATTGATGGAAAACTGGCCCTGTTGAACCAGCGCATCCTCTCCGCCAGAATTCTCCGGCTGGAAAACCAGCCGCAGGAAGAAGTTCGCTTCGGTGCCACCGTTCGCCTACGCATGGGGAATGGTGGCAAAGAGCAGACCTTCCAGATTGTCGGGGTCGACGAAGCCAATATCAAGGCGGGCAAGCTGGCCTTTACCTCACCGCTGGCGAAAGTGATTACCGGTCTGTGGGTAAATGAATCCGTCGACTTCCGCATGGGCGGAGCGGTAAAAAAATTGCAGGTGCTGGACATCACCTACGGAAGCAACGCCAGCTAAAGCCTACGGCAAGCCGTTAGTGACCAACGCGCACGGCGCTGTTCATCGTCTTAACCAATTACCGGGTTGTTCCACCCTGGCAAAAGTGATGATGATGAGCCGAACACTACTACTTTTCTGTCTGTTGGTTGGCGGTAATGCGGGCTACGGGCAAACGTTCCTCGTGCCGGACTGCCGTCATCTGGAGGTTACCGCGCTTCAGTTTACCGCAGATAGCTCGGTACAGGTTACCGTCAGCAATAACTGTAGCGAGTGTGCCCGGCACGTCTATACCGGCATCGTAATTCACGGTACTTCCGGAGACACCCTTGCCGCACACAAGTATTTGTTTGCATGGGCAAACCCACCCAACCTGGAGGCAACTACTTATCCGGTAAAAGCGACCCTCCCCTTTACCCTTGCTGACATAAGTCGTATTGAAATGACCGCAGGAATCTGCGGCGATATACCCTTCAGCAGTTCCCTGATTGCCGAACTCACGAATCCGGCACTGATTCAAATTGCCCCTAACCCCGCTAATGGAAACGTGCGGATAATCACCCCCCCAGGCACGGAAATTTCGCGGACGACTTTGCTTGACGGTGCCGGTCGTATTATCCGGCACATTACTGCCCGGCCGACAACATTCAGTACTACCGGACTGGCTGCAGGCACTTACCTGCTTCGTCTTACCACGAACCACTCCACCATCACCAAGCGCCTGGTGGTGGGCAACTGACCGTTACCGATTAGTTGGCCTGAGCAAGAATAGCCCAGGACAAGTTGCTCCGTCAGTTCACACTTCCCGCCGCATTTCCACCAAGTGTGGCTTGAAGCCAACTTTTTCGTAAGCGCGGATAGCGCCGGCATTATCCGCGTACACCCGCAGGCGCACTTCCGTCAGGCCCCGTTCACGGGCCCAGTCCAACAGTGCTGCGGTTACCAGGGCATTCACGCCACGGCCGCGGTACTCCTCGCGGACAAACATGAACCCGAGAAAACAATGGACGGCAGGGGTTACGTAATGGTCACTGGCCTTCTCCCTGGCGTAGCCCGAGCCGACGATCAGGTCTCCGTCAACAGCAACGACTACCGCTACATCTTCTGCCATGACCATGGCGCCTACGTCATAGTAGCTGATGGGATCCTCCCGGAGCGTCGGATCCCAGGGGCGTTCAGCAGTGATTATTCCCTGTTCAAACTCCAGCAAAACAGGCAGGTCAGCGGGCGTGGCAAGGCGGGTGGTAATCATGGATGAAAGTCTTTTTATTACGGGCCAAAGTAGCTTTTCTCCAAGAACCCTGCCGCCTGAACGGTAAGTAGCGTGTATAACAATTTGCACAACTCCTCCGGGCGGGCGAGCCCCGCTCGCTAAGGAAAGCAGACTTCCGGCCCTTAGCCGAGGCCTAAATTGTAGGACTGGCCGTGCATTTGCTTATTCACACTAGTGTCTTGTCAGGTAGATTCTTGCACACCATCCGTGGCATCTTTTCTCAGCTGGCGCCTCATTTTTCACCTTCCCCTCGGTCCCTCCCCACACCGCTGCGCTGGGGAGGGAGGACGCTTCGGCGATGACTACTGCAGAAAACGACAGGTCTTTTGGTAGTAGCTGAGGCTGT
>JAUIIF010000560.1 GCA_030431945.1 Bacteroidia bacterium
GTCTTCAACGCCGGGCTCTGCGTATTCGCTGATGCCGTCCGTCACCGGGTGCTGATGGACAGGTAACGGAAGTGATTAAGCTCATTCCACCACCAGTTCGTCCAAATATATCCGAGCCCTGGCCCCGGCCCGGTGGTGGCCTGCGGGAATTATGTCGTGGGTCTTCATCCTTACCTGCAAGCGGGAAATTTCCGTTGGGGAGCAGGGGAGAACGCTGGGTACTTTATTTCTGCCCTGTACGGCGGCCTCCGCTGCCTGGTCCAGGGTTGCCAACTGAACGAACGCCCCGTTGCTGGCTGGTCCGGCACCCCAAACCTCCACGGAGGTGGGCGGGTAAATTCCGGAAATGGTATAGCGCAGGGTGGAGAAACGGACCGAGCTGATCGTTGTCGGCGTACCTAAATCGAGGGTCAGCGTAGCTTCATTACCGGGGAATTTGTGCCAGTTGGTGTCTACCGGCGTTAGCCGGGCGTACTGGAGGTTGGTCAGTTGCGGCAATTCTTTGCCGCTGTCTTCCGTTACGGGCCGCCCGGCCGCCAGGTGGACCGGCAAATCAAGTGACACCGGGTAACCGATGGGCTGGCCCTCCAGGAAAGATTGGGCCGTTACCCGCTCGCCGGTGGTGATGGTGAATGGCCTGGTGTACAGAAGGTCGGTGGTATCCGGCGCGCTGCCATCCAGGGTGTAATACAGGTCGAGCCCATTCGCTTCTGTTTCCAGCCGGACCTCAATGGCAGAGCCTTTCCGCTCGTGGTGCAGCCAGGGGCTGAAGGCACTTTCGGCGTAGCGGATGCCCCGTGCGTCCAACCGTTGGTTGGCGTGTAATACGCGGCGGATGAAGTGGTCCCAGTCTTTATTTGCGGGGTCGGTCCAGGCATTTTCCGCCACGGCAAACAGCCGGGGAAAATTCATGTAGGTGAATTTGCCCCAGTCGCTGATGGACTCCGTCCACATATTGGCCTGAATGCCCTTGATGAGGCCGGCTTGCGCGGGCGTAAAGCCGTCCGGAATAACCTGATAATTATAGGCCGTAGAGAGGTGTAATTTGGAATACCCGAGGTTCGGTTCCAGGTCGTCGTGGCCCTGTTTCAGATCCAGGTAGACGTAGTTGCTGGGGGTCATGATGACTTCGTGTCCGGCTTCCGCAGCAGCAATGCCGCCGGCTTCGCCGCGCCAGGACATGACGACGGCGTTGGGGGCCAGGCCCCCTTCCAGGATCTCATCCCAGCCAATCATTTTTTTACCGCGGGCGTTGATGATGTCTTCCATCCGGTGAATGAAATAGCTCTGCAGCTCCGCTTCGTTTTTCAGCCCTTCTTCCTTCATTTTGCGTTGGGCATCCGGATCGATTTTCCACTGCTCCTTGTTGCATTCATCTCCACCGATGTGGACGTAGTCGAACGGAAACAAGTCCATTACCTCGTTTAGCATCGTTGTCGCAAACCGGTAAGTTTCTTCTTTGCCGGGGTTAATGGTGTTGTACCGGAAAACGCCGCCGGTGGCCACTGCCGGCAGCGCTTTCACGCAGCCGATTTCCGGATAGGCGGCCACCGCCGCCTGGGCGTGTCCTGGCATATCTATTTCCGGAATAACCTCGATGTGACGCGCCTTGGCGTAGGCTATGATTTCCCTGATTTCCTCCTGGGTGTAAAATCCACCGTAGGTGGGCGTTTCGCCTGGCTGCAGCGGGGCTCGACCCCACCAGTCGGAATAGCGCTCGTCGGTATTGAGGCGGTCTGCCCGCCAGGCACCGATGTCCGTTAGTTTCGGGTAGGCCTTTATTTCGATGCGCCAGCCCTGGTCGTCCGTCAGGTGCCAATGAAAACGATTGAGCTTCTGGCCGGCCATCAGGTCCAGCACTTCCTTTACTTGGTCAACGGTGAAAAAGTGACGGGAAACGTCGAGCATGTAGCCCCGCCAGCCGAAGGCCGGCGCATCGGTGATGGAGACGGCAGGCAGGGCGTAGCTGAGGTGGGGGCTGCGGGTTGCGGGTTGGGGTGGCAGGAGTTGTAATACGGTCTGCAGGGCGTAAAAGAAGCCATTGCCATCGGCAGCTTTGATGACGACTTGCTCAGGTGTTACCTCCAGGGTGTACCCTTCAGCGGGGAGGGTGGAGTCTGCCAGAAGACGAAAATTGGAGGTGCCCCCCACGGCTACAATAGGGCGCTGCCCGGAGGCTTCTGCTAACGAGGGTAAGACCGGCGTAAGCAAGCTGGCCTGGGCCTCGTTTTCTACACTGATGGTCAGCTGTTCGGGCAGGAGGAAGTAGCCTTCGTGGTCCGCTTGCTGCTGGGGCTGGGGTAGCAAGAGCGCTTTCCCGACCAGAACTTCTTTTTCCGGGGCGCGGTCGCAGGTGCAAAGGAGGAAGACGAGGAGCAGGGGCAGCATTCTGAGCATGGGGTACGGGACTTCGCGGAAATATACGCGAAACGACACCGGTGGGGAAATTTACCGTAATCGCCCAATAGATGGATATTGCCACGATGTCATTATTTTGGGAAAGGGGAGGGTGTGCAAAGAGAAACCTTTTGAATTTTGCCGTCCTGGTACCAAATATTGGATGTGTTGAAGCTTGTAAAGAAAAATGCTCCGGGATTGACCAGTCAGTTGCAAGCAACACAAAAGCAATCCAAACGGCTGGCCCGACTTTGCGACGTTTTGTTGTCGGAGTTAATAGCAGGGCGATTCAAGAGGTGACTTCAGGGCGTTCACCCATTATTTTGCGTTAAAAGCGATGTTTCGGGGTAAGATGTTCCGGGCTTTTACGTCTTACAGGCATAGCTGATTTTGTGATCGGCCCAAAAATAGAACGATGAAAAAACCATTGCTATTTGTAGCTTTCTTGTTCCTGCTGTTTCAGGTTTCCGTCTTGGCGCAGACGCGCTTTATCGACAGGGTGTACGCGGATGCTAACGTTGGCCTTTTCGTTGCCGGCTACGAAGGCCACCTTCAGCTTCAGGGAGGCCTGGGGTATTTGATCACCCGGCGGCACGGGCTGGGGGTGAGTTGCCGCCTGGAGGATGCCGGGAGTTCGTCTTCAGCTGAAACCATTAGCGGAATCGGTTTTAATTACCGGTATGCGGCGCCCTGGGGCCTGATCGCCAAGGCGGGCATCGGGAAAGTATTAGCGGGCGATGCCAGGGAGAACAACGCGCGGGAATTTGACTTGGTAAGCAGTAAAGCTTTCACGAACGTATCGCTTGCTTACCAACTGCCGGGCGGGCTCACTTTCGGCCTGTACTACACGCATTCGCCTGAGCTTGTCTTCGACACCTACCTGCCCGCGTGGGAACTTCCCCCCTTCCCGGACGATGAGACGCCGACGTACGAGGGAACTTTTAGCCGGTCTTTCCACAATTACGGACTGACGGTGGGATATGCGTTGCCGTGGCGGATGAAGCGGATGAAGGGGCGGAAATGATAAGGTTATACCTAAGCCGGAGTGGTTTGGGACAATTAGCGCGTAGCTAGCGTGGTTGCTGATGAGGCAAAAAACGTAGGCGAAGCCTTAGCTAGCGTCGGG
>JAUIIF010000561.1 GCA_030431945.1 Bacteroidia bacterium
GGCGTCTACCTGGCGGACTGGGTAGACCAGCAGCAGGCGCAAGCCTTCTGGGAGGCCTCCGTAGACAGCTTGTACCGGGGGCAGCAGGACCAACTGGTAGCCGTCCTGCACCGGGGGCCTGCCTACAGCTGGGCGGGGCTCACCCCGCCCGCGGATGCGGCGGCACTGGACTGGCTGCGCAGGGCCGGGTTCCGGCCACGGCGCTTCGCTGCGGGCCGGCCGTTACGGCCGGAAGAATGGCGCGCTACCCGGGACAGCACCCTGGTGCGCGCCGCCGATGCCGGCTACCCTTTTGCGGCCGTCGGGTTACGCAACGTGGAGTGGGTCGCCCCGGGGCAATTGAGGGCCCAGATTGCCGTTACTACCGGCCCGCGGATCAGGGTGGGAGAAGTCAGGGCGCCGGAAGGCGCCCGGGTCCGCCCCATTTTCCTGCAGCGCTACCTGGGCCTGCAGCCGGGCGAACCTTACCGCGAACGACGCGTCCGCCGCCTCGCCGGGCGGCTCCGGCAACTTCCCTATCTCAACCTGAAAGGCGCGCCACGCATCAGCTTCCAGGACAGCCTGGCCTTTTTCGACCTGCCGCTGGAGCGGCAGCCCGCCAGCCGGTTCGACTTCGTCATCGGGGTCTTACCTAATAGCACCCAAACCGATAAATTATTGATTACCGGACAACTGAACGGAGAACTGTACAACGGTCTCGGTCAGGGAGAGCGCGTGGCCGTCCGTTTTGAGCAACTCCGCCCCCAGACCCAGGAACTTGAGGTCGGCCTGGACTACCCTTTCCTTTTCGGCCTTCCCTTCGGGTTCGAAGGCAGCCTTGACCTCTACCGCAGAGACTCTTCTTTCCTCAACCTGAACTGGCGGCTGGCAGCGACCTATTTACGGGAAGGGAATGACCGCCTCTCCGTATTCTGGGAGAACCGCCGCACCATTGTTCCCGGGCAGGAGATCGACCGCGAACAACCCGGCCTGAGTTTGCCGGACACCCTCGGCGTCAATCGCTCTTTCTTCGGTTTGCAACTCCGCCGGAGCCGTACCGACCGTCGCTTCAGTCCCCGGCGCGGATACACCTTTGACGCCAGCGCAGCGGCTGGTTTTCGGCGGCTGCCCGGAGGGTCGCAGGACAGCCTGCTGACCAACAGCGGCCAGGTACAACTGAAAGGGGTACTGGCCGCTTACTTCGATCCGCTGGCCGGCACCGTTTTTTACCTCGGCTTCCGGGGAGCGGGGCTCTTCGGCACAAAAACGATATTGCCCAACGAGCAGTTCCGGATCGGCGGCGCGCAGGTACTGCGCGGTTTCGAAGAACAATCCCTCTTCGCGCGCGACTACCAGATCCTTACGACGGAGCTGCGCCTGTTGCTGGGCGGCAATGCCTACCTCTACGGCTTCCTGGATGCGGCCCGGGTGAACCCCCGTAACCAGGCCGCCCCCGATCAACCCATTGACTACCCCCTCGGCTTCGGGGCGGGCGTCAACTTCGATACCCGCGCGGGGGTCTTCGGACTGAGCCTCGGTCTCGGGCGCAGCACTGCCCTGAACCAGGCAATTGACCTGGGAGCGCCGAAGGTGCATCTGGGGTATTTTTCGGTGTTTTGAGGGAGGGGGGGACTACAAATCATGCACCCCCGTTCCCGCAGCTTTGAGCTTCGGGTCGATAGTCGTGGCGGCCCGTACGGCATCAGCTAATTCAGGCAACCACTTATTGTCTTTTTCCAGACCGTTGCCGACCACGATCATATCGGCGCCAGCCTCCAGGGCCAGAGCAGCGCGGGCGGCGGTACGAATGCCGCCGCCTACGACCAGGGGGAGGTCTACTTCCTGCCGTACGGCGTGGATCATCGTAGGGGGGATAGGCTGCTGGGCACCGCTGCCGGCATCCATGTAGATGAGTTTAAGCCCCAGCTGGGCTCCGGCCAGCGCCGTCGCGGCGGCAATCGGCGGTTTATCCGCCGGAATGGGGGTGGTATTGCTCATGTACGATACCGAGGTGGGCCGCCCCCCATCCACCAGCAAGTAGCCGGTGGGGATGGTCTCGATGTCCAGCAGCTTGATGCGGCCGGCCACCTGCACGTGCTTACCGATCAGCAATTCGGGGTTGCGGCCGGAGATGAGCGAGAGCAGCAGCAGGGCATCTGCCTGCCCGTCCAGTTGATACACCGAGCCCGGAAAGAGCACAACGGGGGTAGCTTCCAGGCTGCTCTTCAGTAATTTGAGATAGTATTCTGCCTGGGGCGCATTTACCAGACTGCCTCCCCACAAGAAGAGGTCTACCTGGCCGGCATTGGCGTAATCCGCCAGTTGCTGCAGGTTTTCCCGCCGGGCTTTATCCGGGTCAATGAGCACGGCCAGCATTTTTTTGCCGGCGGCCCGGGCTTCGGAGAGGAGGGTATAAACCATAGATAGGCGGGTAATAAAGTCTCAGCTTAGGTCGGCAAGGTACGGACAAATACGATTACCAACTGTCGAATGGATTACCCGGAAAGCACAAAGACTCCGCACCTAAACAGTGCGGAGCCTTTGCCAATGTGCCCAGGACAGGAGTCGAACCTGCACGTCCGTAATGGACACCAGCCCCTCAAGCTGGCGTGTCTACCAATTCCACCACCTGGGCGGTAATGCAGTAAGAAGAACCAAATACAGTTTCCAGAAGGTGGAAGGCCATATTTCTGTACTCTTTCTGCCGGAGCGAGCGCAAAAGTAATACGTTCCGGGGTTGTGAACAAGGGATCAGGAAAAAATAGTTTCAGTTACCGCAAAAATCCTTTTCCCAGGCTATAGCAACAGCCTGAAAATTATCTCCACAAAAAAACACCCTGCGGCAAAACTTTTTGATACGCCAATTATTAATGTACATACATCAATAATATAATTTCCATGCAAACTGTATTTCACCAAGCCGATAGCCGGGGTCTTGCCGATCATGGTTGGCTCCGGTCCAACCATACGTTCAGCTTTGCGAATTATTATAATCCGGAGCGCATGCACTTTGGTGTACTGCGGGTACTCAATGATGATGTTGTCGCCCCGGGCCGCGGTTTTGGCCGCCACCCGCACGATAATATGGAGATCATTTCGATTCCGCTGGAAGGTGATCTGCAGCACGAAGACTCCATGGGCAACGTGGCGGTGATCCGGGAAGGAGACGTACAGGCCATGAGTGCCGGAACGGGCATCACCCACAGTGAAATGAACGCCAAAGCCGACGCTCCGGTAGCGTTTCTGCAAATTTGGGTATTTCCCAAGGCGCGCAACATTGCGCCCAACTACAGCCAGATCACCCTGGACAAAGCGGCCCTGGCGGATCAGCTTGACCAGATTGTTTCCCCCGACCCGGCGGGACGGGGCGTTACCATCCATCAGGACGCCTGGTTCCATCTGGGTAACCTGAACAAGGGAACCAGCCTGGACTACACCATAAAAAAACCAGGAAACGGCGTGTACGCCTTCGTCCTGAATGGAGCCGCCACCATTGCGGGGCAGGAGCTGAAAACAAGAGACGGCCTGGGGGTTTG
>JAUIIF010000562.1 GCA_030431945.1 Bacteroidia bacterium
AAAGCCTACATGCGCCGGCAAACCAACACCATCAATTATTCCACCCAGCTACCACTGGCACAGGGCATTAAGTTTGACCTGTAGGCAGCAGGTGAGGTACTGAACAGAGGGAAAAACCGCCCCGGCCGGTGACCTAGCTCGTCCGCCGAGGCGCGAGGAACGAGCTGACTCGCCGGCCGAGCGGTACTTCAGCTATTGGCAGAGTGGTATAGCCATCCCCGGTCAGCGGACGCGTCAGGCCGCGTTGCGGCCGTCTCGGCCGGCGACCGGCCGAGCGGTGACGACGTTACCAAAAAAAACCGCCCCGGTCATTCGCAGAAGCGATGCCGGGACGGTCCACACACTATGAGAACACCCATTAATTCTTGAAGGTTAGCGTTGGTCGCTGTGCTTCCTTTGCGCCTTCGTTAGTATAGACGCTCTAAAGGCCAAAAAGTATGCGTAGTAAACTGTTAATTAACGTTAAAGTCCCATCTTACCCCCGTAAACACTAGCTTTTTGAGGACACGTCAAATCCCTGTTCTGCTTAATTGACGCAGAGGTGACAGTAGCCCGGCCCAAAATATCCCACCAGTTTACCTCCTGAACCACCGTATCTGCTGCGGCAGCGGAATATTCCTGCAGGAGCATCCGGCAAACGGTTCGGAGGCTGTTGCAGAGAACCGTATATTCGCCTTCTGATGATTACTGACGAAAGTATCCAATTGGTTAAAGACACCATGCGTGTGGAAGACATCGTAGGAGACTACGTTAATCTTCGCCGACGTGGTCAGAACATGTTGGGACTTTGCCCTTTTCATGGAGAAAAGACCCCCAGTTTCAACGTCAACCCCAGCCGCAATATCTACAAATGCTTCGGTTGCGGAGAAGCGGGGGATGCCATCAAGTTCCTGATGACCCTGGAACAAATGACCTATCCGGACGCCATCAGGAAGATTGCCGCCAAGTACAACATCAAGTTGGAGGAAAAGGAGGTCAGTCAGGAAGTCCGGGAAGAAAGACAGGAAAAAGAGAGCCTCATTCTCGTGAATGAATTTGCTCAGCAATGGTTTGAGGACCAACTCTATAATACGGATGAAGGCAAAAGCATCGGGCTGAGTTATTTCAAGAGCCGCGGCTTCCGCCGCGAGGTCATGGAAAAGTTTGGCCTTGGCTTTGCGCCGGCCACCCGTAACGGTTTGTACACCGCCGCTACGTCGGCCGGATACAAAGAACAGCAGCTGCAGCAGTTAGGACTGGTACGTAACAAAAAGGATTTTTTCTGGGACCGCGTCATGTTCACCATTCACAACCTGAGTGGTAAACCCATTGCTTTTGCCGGCAGGATTCTCAAGAAAGAGGTAAAGGCCCCAAAGTACGTTAACAGCCCGGAGTCCGAGATTTACTACAAATCGGAAGTCCTTTATGGTTTGTACCAGGCCCGCAGGATGGTCCGGCAAAAGGACAACGTCTACATGGTGGAGGGCTACACCGATGTGATCAGTCTGCACCAGAATGGCATTGAGAATGTGGTAGCCACTTCCGGCACCAGTCTTACGGCGGGCCAGGCCCGGCTGGTCAAAAGGCAAACGGAAAATGTCACCCTGCTCTACGATGGTGACAAGGCCGGCATCAAAGCTGCGCTGCGGGGGGTAGACGTTTTGCTCATTGAAGGACTGAACGTGCGCGTGGTCATTCTCCCCGACGGCGAAGACCCCGACAGCTACATGCAGCAAGTGGGCAGCACGGCCTTCGAAGAATACCTGACGAAAAAGCGACGGGACTTCCTCTTTTTTAAAGCGGACCTGCTCCTGGAGGAGGCGGGTGATGATGTGGCCGCCCGTTCTGATGCCATCCGATCCAGCATTGCCACCCTGGCCCTCGTGGAAGATCCCCTGAAACGGGCCGGCTATTTGCAGCAGTTCACGGGCCGGCTGGGCCTTGAGGAAAGTCTCTTGATCAACCTCGTCAATCAGGCCGTGGCGGACCGGCGGGCGGAGGCCCGCCGCGAACAGGAAAGAGAGACCCGCCGCCGGGAGCGGGAGGCCGGCCGCGGGGCAACCGCCAAATTACCGCCCGTAAGGCCATCAAAAAAGGCTCCGCCCCCGCCGGAGGAGGACCGGTGGGCCGGCATGGAAGAACCCGGTTTTCAGGATACCCCTCCTCCCCCTACTACCGTACCACAAGAGACCAGCTACACTCCTTCCTGGGAAGGGATGGAAGAGGATGGCTGGGCCGGTATGCAGGAGCCCGAATTCAGTAATGAGGGAGACGTAGACATTCCTCCCCCTTTTCTGGAAGGCAAGGTGCCGGAGCTGCCCTCCCTCGATCCGGTGGCCGAGGCATTGCAAAATCGCGGACATGCCTACCAGGAACGGGAGTTGGTAAAAGTACTGATCGTCCACGGCGCCAAGCTGTTTGATGCTGATAACAACGTTACCGTTGCCGCTTTCATCACTCAGAACATCAGGGATGTACTCGATGATTTTGACAGTAAAAAAGACCTGGAACTGGTAAACAGGGTAGCCGATTACCTGGCCCAGCACGGCACCCCCCCTACCCCCGACTGGTTCCTGAAACACCCCGAGGAAAACGTCCGCAAAACAGCAATGGATGCCACCATGACGGCCTACAGCATGAGTCCTAAATGGAAAGAAAAGAATGTATACTTGCGCCAAAAGGAACCGGAAGAGAACCAGGTACTGATCACCCGGCAGTTCCTGCATAACTTCCGCATGAAAAAGCTGGTCCGCAAGCAAAAAATCTGCCTGGACCGAATAGAACATTTTTCAAAAACCGGTGACGACCAAAAGGTCAGGCAACTGATGGGGGTCCTGCAAAAGGTAAGTGAAGTCATTAAGAACATGGCGACCATTTCCGGGACGGTCGTGATTAAGAAATAACCTGCGTTCAACTAACTGCTCCCCTGCTTGTAGTTTCTCAAAGTAAATAAATTCTATGTTACCCAGCATCCAAAATCGTCGGTCTGTTTTTCCCCAGTTTTTCACCGAACAGACCGTAGCCAAAGATATTATCCAGGAATTGCTGGAAGCAGCGAATATGGCACCCAGCCACAAGAAAACGGAACCCTGGCGCTTTTGGGTGTATACGGGGGCTGGTCGGGAGAAACTCATTCAGGAAGTACAGGACGTGTACGAAGGAGCCCGGGCGCCGGAAGTCCGGGACCCGAAGGTAGTACCGAAGTTTGCAAAAAAAATCGAGCAGGCCCCCGTGGTGATTGCCGTATTCTTGCACCGGGACCCGGCCGAAGGTGTACCGGAGTGGGAAGAAGTTGCCGCCGTCGGCTGCGCCGTGGAAAACCTGTGGATTAGCCTCGACCACTATGGCCTGGGGGGCTACTGGTCAAGCCCCGGCTTCCTGTGTGGGGGCTACGGTCAGTGGCCGGATGCTGCGATGAACGAACGCTGCCTCGGCCTTTTTTATCTGGGGCATTACGAAATGCCGGACCTGCCCCGCCCACGCGGTCCACTGGCGGAGAAAGTGACCTGGGTAGAAGAATAACCGCCC
>JAUIIF010000016.1 GCA_030431945.1 Bacteroidia bacterium
GAACTGGCGCAGGAGTTTTTCCTGGGTGTAGTCCGTGGTGAAGATCCACTCGTCGCGGGCCGTCAGGTAAAAGCGATCGCCGAAGGTTTTCAGAAAATCTTTTTTCCGGCCTTTGTTGATGACAACTTCCTTAGGCTGGAAACTTTGCAGGAGCTTATCGACGTAATCGGCCGGCCCTTCGGCGCAGAGGAATTCACCGGTACTGATGTCGAGCAGGCTCAGGCCGTAACTGTCCTGCTTGCCGCCGGCTGCGGCTACGCAGGCGAGGTAATTATTGGTTTTGTGCTCCAGCAGCTTATCGTCTACGGCGAGGCCCGGCGTAACGATTTCCGTCACGCCCCGCTTGACGATCTTCTTTTCTTTCGAGGGTTTTTCCAGTTGTTCACAAATGGCTACCCGATGGCCGGCCTTGACGAGGCGCGGCAGGTACATGTCAAGGCTGTGGTAGGGGAAGCCGGCCAGCTCCACGTCGGATCCTCCATTGTTGCGGCTCGTCTGAATAATTCCCAGCGTCTGGGCGGCTTTGATGGCATCCTCCCCGAACGTTTCGTAAAAATCACCGACTCGAAAAAGCAACAGGGCATCCGGGTGCTTGGCCTTTACCTGCGCGTACTGCTGCATGAGGGGCGTTACCTTATTGGCGCCTTTTTTCTTCGCTTTTGCCATAGGAAGGCGAAGATAGTAATGCAGGCGTGTAATTGGGTAGTCCGGCTGCCGTACGCAGCAATCGCTAACAAGTATCCGTCAGTCAGGGTAAGTTTCCCTCAAAACTGCTCCTCTCCCCCTGATGCAGCGGGGGCAGGCATTAGTCCTGCCTTTTTGCTTCCCGGCAGCGCAGGAAAAAGCAATTCTGCCTGTAGGTATAAACACCTGTTTTGCAAGTATAAATACGTATTTTATGCAGTTTGCCCCCCCATTCGTCACAATTTTAAATTAGATTGGGAGCAAATCATGGGCAAATAAATTGACTTCTTTTACCAGGGCTCATTTGCAATTTGTCCCGTCATCTTAGCCAAATGAAAAAATTCTTAGCCCGAGAATTTCTGTGGTTACTGCTTACCCTTATCCTGGCAGTTCCCATTTCCTTTCTTTGGCTGGCCGGGCTGGACATCGTTTCTGCAGATCAATCTTTTTCTGAAGAAGAAGAAATCTTTGTGATCGAACTTTTCCTGGTTGCTTATGCCTTCGGATTTGTTGGAATTTACCTGATCCGCTTCGTGATTGCCGCCATTAAAACACTTTCTGCAGCACCGCCTGAGGAGTAATAAGATTAAATGCTCCTGTCTTAAGGCAGCAGCAACACGCCAGAGCTAACTTCACTAATTCATAAAACAACAACCACTACTACCCATACACGACAGATTAGGGAACAGCATTCACCAATCTGCCAGCTATTTTTCTAGCCAGATATTCTAGCGTGCCCCTCGGGGCCTCTGTGGATAAATGGCACGCAAGATTTTTGTGCGTCGCAAAAATTGACTCGGCCCTGTGGTCGAACCAGGCTTTTTATATACTACACTGATGATCCATAAAGTCCTTCCATTAATAGTTGCTGAATTAAACAGCTTTTTAAAAAGGTCAGTAGGTGATACTGAAGACCGCGTCATTTTATCGGCAGTTGTGGATCAATCAGGGTCACTGGCCTTTACCGGAGACAATAAGGTACTCTGTACCGTTACGGCCATCGAGCAGGAGAGGGCAAACTTCAACCAGGTGAGCAAATCTTCTCTGGAGATGAATCCGCCCATTTACTTCAATCTGTATTTGCTTTTTTCCGCTTACTTCCCCCGCAACTACGATGAAGCCCTGAAATTCATTTCCCTCGTCCTCTACTTCTTTCAGGGCAAACAGTTCTTCAATCCACAGAACACTCCCAACCTGCCGGAGGGGGTGGACAAGCTGACGGTGGAAATTAATAACCTGGATCAACACGCCCAAAATCAACTTTGGAGCGCCATCGGCGCAAAGATGATGCCCTCCATCAGTATGAAGCTTCGCATGATCACGATCACCCGCGAGCAGATCATTGGTGAAATTCCGGAAGTGACGGGTATCGACACGTCCGTAGCAGGAAAGTCTGACCGTTAACCCTTACGCTGACCATGCAAATCCACTACACCCCATTATTCAAGTTCGGTTTCCGGCACGACTACTTTCCCAAGGGCGAGTGTCCGGTCATTCGCAGTGTTCCGGCCCAGGAAACCAGCAGAACGATGAAGGCGGTGGGGGTCAGGATGGTCCAGAGAGAATTCGGAGAAGAATGCTTTTATAACGATGCGCCGCCACCGGGTGGCCAGCTGTTACCGGCCGATGCGCCGGTCCGGCTGACCTTTCTGCTCCGGGCAACGGATCCGCTGTTTCCAAACTACACTGCGTTGTCTTCCCGCTACGCCGCCGGTCAGGTGCATTATTTCACCAACCTCCACACGCAGGAGCCTACGGCTGGCTTCACTGCGGGGGGCGCCTCCGAATTGCCGGCCCGGTCCGCTTTCTTTGAGCTGGAGGTAGACAAAACAGTCGAAAGCATCTGGCTTTTCGATGAGTTGGATAACCAGTTGCACTCCTCTTCCGACAATCTGCAGAACGATAACCTCCCGATCCGGCTACCCGAAGGGGACCCTGACGAAGAGGTGCAATTTAAAACCTGCCGCCTCAACCTCACCCAGGAGCCACCGGGGCGGTATTCCCTCCGTACGGAAGACGCCACTTTGCTGGATTTCGTCCTCCTGCCCGAAAACTGGCAGGCCGGCGACCTCGGCCTGTTCTCCGTCTACCTCGGAGACACCGGTGCACAGGTGCCGCCAATGCTCCAGGATGGGGCCATTACCCCGGCCGACTACACGATAACTTTTCCCTGCCGGGAGACCCAATGGCGCTACCACTTTATTGACCAGGGAGAACCGGGCTACGAGGATTTTCAGCTCATCGAGGAAGCTACCCAGCGGGTAGTCGCCACCGGAGCCACTCCTCCCCTTACCCGGACGCTGGCCGACGGTACCGAGGCCATCCTGCTCATGCCCCCCACCCCCATCCCGCTCCGTCAACGTCCCGGCAGCAGGTTCACCCTGAGCATGAAAGCAAAAAACAGCTCCAGAAGCACGCCGGTCACCCTGCCCCTGCCATCTGCTGATGCTGCCCGCCTTAGCCTGGCTGACCCGCCACCGCAAGCAACTGACGAAGAAGCAAGCCACCTCTTCTATTCTGACTTATACGTCTATTTATAACCTAAGCTAAATCACTCAATACCACCCATATCATGGCCAAAATATACCAGACCCCCGGGGTCTATATTGAGGAAAGAAGTGCCTTTCCCAATTCCGCCGTTCCGGTGGCAACTGCCGTTCCTGCTTTCATCGGCTACACGGAAAAAGCCATTCGCGATAAAAAGCCGCTCCAGCTGAAACCCACCAAAATCAGCTCCTTCGGGGAATACCTGCTGTTCTTCGGCGGTGCCCCTAAAACCAAACTGGAGGTGAGTGCCTCCACTGAGGCAGGCGTCCCTTACCAGGTAGCCATCACCAGCAGCCACTTTACGCTCCACAGTCAGATGAAGATGTTCTTCTCCAACGGCGGGACGGATTGTTACATCGTCTCCGTGGGCGGCTATACGGACCCAAATGACAGTACGAAGCCAAATGTTGTAACCGTTGATAAACTCAAAGAAGGCATTGCCCCGCTGCTTAAGGAAATGGAACCTACCATGGTCGTGATTCCGGAGCTGACGACCATACCCCGCGACCGGGACGCGAACGGCGACGTGGCGCCCGGAGACATCGCCGAACTTTACGGCCTGTACAACGAAGTCCTGAACCACTGCGGCCTGGTGATGCGCAACCGGTTTGCCATCATGGACGTGTGGATGGACCGGAAGAAGTACACCAACGACGGCTACTCCATGGATGCCGACGTGGAAAAATTCCGCAATGGCGTCACCTCCTCCGCCCTGGCCTGGGGCGCCACCTACTTCCCCTGGTTACAGACCACGGCGGTATCCGCTACGGAGATCGACCTCCTCAACGTCGACAAACTCGGCGACCCCGTGGATGCCTCCGGCTTTCCGGAAGGCACCTCCTTTCCCGACAAAACCTTTAATGAGGATAACGACGAATTGGCGGACCGGGCTGCTTTCCAGGCGGCCAACGACGCCATCGTTGTCGACAGTCTTTTCAACCTCCTCGACAAAGCGCTGGGCCAACGGATTCTGGATGGGGAGCTGAAGGGTAAAAAGGCGAATTCCATCCGCAAGGAATTACTGAAAATCCCCACCGCAACGACAGCCAATGCGCACGAACTGACCCAGACCTTACTGGTCATCAGCCCCATGTTCAAAGCCCTGATGAAGGACATCCGCAAGGAGCTGAACCTGCTGCCGCCCAGTGCCGCCATGGCGGGCATTTACTCGATGGTGGACAACAGCGTGGGCGTTTTCCAATCCCCGGCCAACATTGGCGTAGGGTCGGTCATCATGCCGGCAGTCAACATCAGTAACGAGCAGCAGGAAGACCTCAACATGCCCACCAACGGCAAGGCCGTAAACGCCATCCGATCTTTCCCCGGCAAGGGGGTCCTCGTCTGGGGCGCCCGTACCCTGGATGGCAACAGCCAGGACTGGCGCTACATCAGTGTCCGGCGTACGGTGATTTTCATCGAGCAGTCCATCAAGTACGCCGCCGAACCCTACGTGTTCGAGCCGAATACGTCCTCGACCTGGTCCAACATGAAGGCCCTCCTGGTTAACTTCCTGACCAACGTCTGGCAATCCGGCGCCCTCGCCGGGGCCACGGCGGAAGATGCCTTCAGCGTGGATGTCGGCCTGGGTAATACCATGACCCCCGTCGACATTCTGGATGGCTACATGCGTATCAGCGTCAAAATTGCCGTTACCCGTCCGGCGGAATTCATCGTCATCACCTTCGAGCAGAAGATGCAACAATCATAACGCAGCGGGTTGTCCGCTTCCTGGTACTACCTTTTCGTGCGCTCGGTTTTCGGGCACGGATGCAGGTGCAAGGTAAAGGACCAATAAGCAGGCAACCCGTCACCGTTTTTACCCACCCATAAAATACTTCTATCATGGCAGGCGAAAAACAAGAATCCCCCTGGCCGGTACCCAAGTTCCACTTCAAAGCCACCTTTGGCGACAAGGGGGAGATTTCCTTCCAGGAAGTCTCCGGCCTGGACGCGGAATACGACATCATCGAGTACCGCGCCGGCAACAGCATTGATTTCTCCACCGTTAAAATGCCCGGCTTACGCAAAGGCTCCGACGTGACGCTGAAGAAAGGAATGTTTAAGGACGATACCGCCCTTTACGACTACTTCAACGAGACGAAGATGAACACCATTGCCCGGCAAACGGTCACCATCCAGCTGCTGGACGAAGAGCACAACCCGATGTTTACCTGGACGCTTAAAAATGCCTTCCCGATGAAAGTCTCGGGAACGGATTTAAACGCCCAGAACAGTGAGGTGGCCGTGGAAGAAATTGTCCTGGCCCACGAAGGGCTCTCCTTCGAGAAAGTCTAAGCCATGGCCTGGGTATTTAGTGACTATACGCCTCCCGTCGGCTTCTATTTTTCCGTCGAAATCTTGCCGGAGGGCGGCTCCCCCTTTCCTCCCAATGATGCCGCCTTCCAGGAGGTATCGGGTATTTCCGTTTCCCTGGAAACGGAACAGATTAAGGAGGGCGGTCAAAATCGCTTCACCCATCAGGTTCCCGGACGATCGAACTATGAGAACCTCGTGGTCAAGCGCGGTTTGATGGTTCGATCGTCGGAACTGGCAAAATGGTGCGTGACCACCTTCCGTAACAACCTGGTCCGCAAGATTGAGCCCAAAACTATTAAAGTCACCCTGCTGGATGCCAATGCTGCGGGTAAGGGGGCACTCATGTCCTGGATATTTACCAATGCCTATCCGGTAAAGTGGGAAGTATCCTCCTTCGATGCGCAGAAAAGCGAAATAGTGGTGGAGAACATCACCTTTGCTTACAGCTACTTTGAACTGGGGGATAACCCCGGCGCGGCGGAGTATCCACACATACCACCACAATTAGAAAATGCCTATAGAAATAAGAGAACTGGTAATACAGGGTAGCCTGGCGCGTAAGGAAGATCAGGGCGAAGCGTCTGCTAAAGTCCTGACCGAGGAAGACATCTCGCAGATCAGGGACGAAGTGATGGAAGCCGTGCGCTCTTCCGGCGGATTATCCGCAGAACAGCGTCGAAAATTCATGGAGGAGATTCTGGGCGAAGTCCGTAAAATAATGGACGATCGCTGGCGGCGGTAAGTACGCTTTTCCCTCTCAACTCCGCAAACAACCTGGTTTATGGCAAGAAAGAAATTCAAGAAGCTCAAATTATGGGCGTACAAGGACGACAGCTTCTCCGCCATGGTCAAAGGGTTGAAGCAACCCCTAACGGTGAGCATTAACCCGGACAGTTATAAACGTAGTTTCAAACCCCTCAAGTTCTCGGCCGGCAGGAAGCTTGCCAACGGAGAGATTGTGGATGAAACGATCGTTGACCCGCCACCGGAACGTTTTCAAATGGAGATCTGGTTCGACGGCACCGGTGCCATACCGGGCACCAGGGACGTTGCGGAGGACATTGAATTGTTCAAAAAATTCGCCTTGTTTTACAATGGCTCCATTCACTCGACCAATTTCATCAAGTTGGAATGGGGAGGGCAGGACGGATTAATCTTTAAAGGTCAGTTGGAGGACTTCACGGTTGACTACACGATGTTCGACCAGAAAGGCATTCCCTTACGCGCCAAGGGTTCGGCTACCTTCATCCAGTCCATTAACGCGGCCATGCGGGAGAGCCTCAAGCAAAAAAGTTCTCCGGATCTTACCCATATCCGGGTTGTCGAAGCGGGTGACAACCTTCCGCTGATGTGTTATCACATCTACGGTGATCCTGCTTATTACGTGCAGGTGGCCCGCGCCAATGCGCTCAGCGACGTCATGACGCTTGAACCCGGCAGGCGCCTTTATTTCCCTCCTCTAGAAAAGTAATTATTTATGCCCACTTCCCCGCTCGTTGAAAAAATGGAGTACATCTCGTTGGACATTATGCTCGAGGGTACCTTATTGAAGAGTACCTACGATGTATTATCGGTTGAAGTCAAGCGAGCGATCAATACGGTACCGAGTGCCGTTTTTGTCCTCCTGCTGCCGCTGGGAGAGCCCGAAAACGATTCGTTTAAAATGAGCGAAGCTGATGATTTCGTCCCCGGAAAGAAGGTAGAAATAAAAGCTGGATACAACTCCAAAACAACGTCGATCTTCAAAGGCATCATTATTCGCCACGGCATTAAAGCCGGCGGTGGAAGCCGGGCTCAACTTGTGTTGCACTGTCAGGACGAAGCCGTAAAGATGACCGTAGGGAAAAAAGTAAAGGCTTTTGCCAAGCAGACCGACAGCGCCATTCTCAATAGCATCATTGGCGGCTACTCGCTGCAAAAAGATATTGCGGCAACGGACTATGAGTACGCCCAGTTGCTCCAAACGGGGACGACGGACTGGGACTTTGCCGTCACCCGTGCCGAAGCAAACGGGATGATCCTCTATGCGGAAGACGGCAAGGTATTTGTACAAAAGCCGCTGGCCAGCGGATCGGCGACCCTGGTACTTAGTTACGACCGTGACGTTTACGAAATCGAGGCGGAAATTGACGCCGGGTACCAACTCCCCGCCGTAAGTGCCTCCGGCTGGGATTTTGCGTCCGGTGCCTTCGTCGAAGCAGCCTCCTCCGAACCCTCCATCAATAAGCACGGCAACCTGACGGGCAAAAAGCTGGCAAAAGTGATTGGTGCTGAGGATACAGCCGTTCAGTTTACCGGCCCGATGGAACAGGCGGAGCTCAAAGGCATTGCTGACGGCCTGCTGTTGCGCTCGCGGCTCGCGGCGCTGCGCGGCCGCGTGACCTTTTTCGGGAACGCCAGCCCCAAACTCAATACCCTGATCGAACTCAGTGGCTTTGGCAAGAGGTTCAACGGCAATGCCCTTATTTCCAGCATTCGGCATACGTTCTACGAAGGGGTCTGGCGTACGGAAACGGGCTTCGGGCTTTCCCCGGACCTGTACTACGAAAAACACCCGCAAACGACGGATGGGAATGGCATTTTACCTTCGGTGAACGGCTTGCAGAATGGCGTGGTCAAGCAGATCGAGGAGGACCCCGGCTCAGAACACCGGATCCTGGTCAACCTTCCTATTCTCGGTACTGACGTCTGGGCCCGGCAAGCCGGCCTGTACGCGACCAAGGGCAAGGGGAGCTTCTTTCTTCCCGAAGCCGGGGATGAGGTCATCGTTGGCTTCCTGAATGACGACCCGCGCTACGCGATCATTCTCGGGGGGGTGTACAGCTCTAAAAACGCACCTCCCTACACGGCAGACAAGGAAAATACCTTTAAGGCCATTGTTTCCAAGAGTGACCTGAAAATAGAGATCAACGACAAGGATAAGCTACTGACCATCGCCACGCCGGGCGGCAACTCCGTTGTCCTTTCCGACAAAGATAAATCCATCGTTTTGAAGGACCAGAACGGAAACTCGATCGCCATGGAAAGCAGCGGGATAACCATTAAAAGCGCCAAGGACATCGTGCTGAATGCCACCGGTAAGGTAACGGTGAAGGCCCAACAGAAAATCGACATTGCCTCCTCGGGAGGAGACGTAGCCATGAAGGGGCTGAACGTAAACGGAGAGGGCCAGATAGGCGCAAAACTAAAGGGGGGGGCGACGGCTGAGCTCAGTGCCGGCGGGCAAACCACCGTCAAAGGCGCCATGGTCATGATCAACTGACCGGTCCCCTTACCCCGGCGCCTGACCCTCCCCCCGCACCTGCGTCCGCGCCCGTCGCAATTATTAAAAACCACCAAAAAGATTCTCCAATGCCTCCTGCCGCCCGACTTACCGACATGCACACCTGCCCGATGCAAACCCCGGGCGTACCGCCCATACCGCACGTGGGAGGGCCCATTGTGGGGCCCGGCGTTCCCAACGTCCTGATCGGGAAAATGCCCGCCGCGGTGCTGGGGGATATGTGCGTATGCGTAGGCCCACCGGACAGCATCGTAAAAGGCTCCGCCACCGTAATGATTTCGGGCAAACCGGCCGCCCGCATGGGGGATACCACGGCCCACGGCGGCTCCATCGTACTGGGCATTCCCACCGTCATGATCGGCGGATAAAACTGGCAGCATGAAGAATACCGAACTAAAATCATTCCTGGGCAAGGGCTGGAGTTTCCCTCCTTCCTTTTCGCACCAGACCCAGTCCGTTGAAATGGTCTCTGAAGCGAAAGACATCCGCCAGAGCTTGTTTTTGCTCTTCTCCATTTCCCCGGGGGAACGGTTGATGAAGCCAACCTACGGTTGTGACCTGCACGCGCTGGTCTTTGACAACTTTGACGCCTCGACGGAAAGCCGGTTGGCGGATATGATCACGACAGCCATCATCCGTTTCGAACCCCGCATTATTCTGGAAGACATCAACATCTGGCAGGAGGACCCTTACCAGGGACTAATAAAAATTGACATTACGTACACCATTCGCATCACCAATACCAGGGACAATATTGTCTTTCCCTTCTACTTCAAGGAAGGAACCAATGTCCATAATATGTAAACCCCGCACTTTTGATCAGGGAAGCATCAAGTCCGTTAAACAATTACCATGGCACCGCTCAGCAGGGGCGCCTGGCAGCGGCCTTATTGCCGGAATACGTAAGTGTGGACGAAAGGACCCTGGCAGACCTGCTCGCTTACGCAGCGACGTACGCGGAAAAAGTTAAATTCTACAACCTCGAAGGAGAGTACCTCGACCCCGTAACCGGGGCCCCGATGAACTGGTCGTCCTTCCTGCAAAAAGACGAGTCGGTTTTTCTGGCCTCCTTCCTTACCGCCAACCTCCACGCTTCCGATGAAGACATTCAGGCTGCCTTCCTCCGCTTACACCGGTTGCAGGGAAAGCAGGAACAGGTAGAGAATTTTACCTGGCTGATTACGACCCTGCTGCACCTCACTACGGAATTGGTGAGCTGGTACGACAAATCCCTCCGCCTCCGGGATACGGAAGTGCTCTACCGCATCACGCAGGAAATAGACCGGGCCATGCGGGGCGAATTAGGGTATCAGTTGCGGGACTTTGGTAAAATCGCGGAAGTGCTGCAGTCAACTGCCCTGTTTCCCCAGGCAGAGGAATGGCAGCAACAAATAACGGACTGGCTGAAAAAATGGCCCCGCCAGGAGGAAGAAGACCAGCTTTCCTTTCCGGAAAACGTAAAGGAAGGCGTTGATGACCTGCTGCATTACTCCGGAAGCAAATTGCAGGAGTACTACCGCCGATTGTTCTTCACCCTGTCCTACCTGGATGAATTGACGCCGGATTTATTTGCACAATCCCTGCGTAAAAAGCATAACCACGATCCCGACATCGGGCTTATGATTGCCTTTCTGCGGCTTTTTGCGGACGCTCAGGCGGAGCTCAATAAATTTTCCGCTCGCCACCTGGCTTACTACAATAAAGAGGTACTCGGACGGGAAGCTATGCCGGGTCAGGTTGACAAAGCCATCATCAGCTTACAGTACGGACACTTCCAGGAGGGAATAACGGTTAGCAATGGCACCCTGGTGCTGGCGGGGGTTAACGGGGAAGGCCAGCCGTCACATTATCAGACGTTAGCGGAAGTATTTGTTTCACGAGCCAGTGTATCGGCAGTAAAAACTGTTTTCATCAGTAAGAATCCGCTGGTGCGTACCGATAGTTCTTACCAGTTGGTTACGGCTATTTACGCAGCGCCTTACGCTAATTCTGCGGATGGCCTCGGCGCTGAATTTATTGATACGGACCAGAGCTGGCCCATCCTTGGGGAAGATCAGTTTGACCTGGGGCTGGCGGATCGGCAAATGGGCACCTCAGTACTCGGTTTTGCCATCGCCTCCTCCAACCTCCGGCTCGCCGAAGGAGAACGAACCGTTACGCTTGGTCTTCGGTTCACCCCGGAGTCCTTTGCCACCCTCATTGACTTACTGGAAGACATTGCTGAAAATAGTGGGGACGGATCTAACGCCGGGGACGTCTTTAATGCCGTTTTTAACCGGCCCTTCCGCCTTTACCTCACGGGGGAAACAGGCTGGATGCCGGTAGAAAAATATCGTATTCATCCACCACCGGGAGGACGACTGGGCGAACCTGCCCTGACCCTCCAATTTATTCTGCCCGCTTCTGCCCCCCCGGTTTTCCCCTACGATGCAGCCCTGCACGGCTCCGGGTTCAGCACTCCTTGGCCACTGCTGAAGGTCCTGCTCAGTGATGAAGAACCCATTTTCAGCTACTCTTTTCTGCGGGATCTCGAGCTTGAGCAGGTTGACTTAAATATTGACGTAGTTGGTTTGAGTAACCTCAGTGTTTACAATGACCTCGGCCTGCTCGATGCTTCGCGCCCGTTCGTCCCCTTCGGCCCCTTACCCAAACGGGGCAGCTTTCTGTTGGTGGGCCATCCGGAGTTGTTTAACCGGAGCTTACACCACCTCGAGCTTGACCTTGAATGGGGAGAGCTACCGGAGGAAGAGGGAGGCTTTACCAGCCATTACGCAGCGTACGGTAGAGATATCACTAACGACAGTTTCAAATTTTCCCTGAGTGCGCTGTCGGATTTTTCCTTTAAGCCGCTAAAGAGTGCCGAGCGGGATACCTTCCACCTCTTCACTACCGACCTGGCGGCTTTGCCGCCCCTCCGGGAAAGGACTTCCCTGCGATTGGATGAAGCGGCGCTGAAGCGGCTTCGCCTCCGCCCCCTTTACCCGCAAGCGGAGCTACCGGAATATTCCAACAACTCCCAATCCGGCTACCTGAAACTTGAACTCACGGCGCCGGCCATGGCCTTTGGGCACAGCCTTTATCCGCGCCTGTTTGCCGAAAGAATGGCGGAGCATGCACGCCCGCGGCCGTTCAGCTTCGTCCCGGAAGAACCGTCTCCGCTCCAGCTTCCGAATGAGCCTTACACGCCGGTAATCAACCGGATCAGCATAAGCTATTCCACCCGGGCCGTTATCAACCTGCGCCGAACGGAGCTAAAGGAAAACAGCCCGGAAGCTGACGATCGCATTTTCCGCCTTCACCCCTTCGGGACGGAAACCGTTTACGCCGGGAATAACGTCAAGACGCCTTACCTGTTGCCGCGTTTTGATGAGGATGGCTACCTCTACATCGGTATCGACCAACTGCAGCCCGCGCGGCCGTTGTCATTATTCTTTGACATTACCGACAGTCAAAAAACCAGCGACCAGCGGGCCCCGGACATCCAATGGTCCTACCTCTGCGGTGACGAATGGAAGCCTTTTTCACACGACCAGATCATCTCCGATAGTACTGTATTGTTTTCCACCCGGGGCATTGTACAGTTGTACTGCCCGCCAGACGTCAGCAAGGGCTCGGGGTTGATGGATCCTGCTTACTACTGGTTCCGCATAACGGCTTCCGGCAATTTAGACATCGCGGGCCGCTGTACCCGCATCATTCCCCACGCCGTTGAAGTCAGCTGGGTAGACAATGGAGACCAGGATCACCTGGTCTCCCCGCCCGAAGCACGCGCCCCCATCAGCGGGTTAGCGACTACGGTCAACGGCATTGCCGGTCTCCAGCAATTGTGCCCTTTTTACGGCGGACAGCCGGCAGAAACGGAAGAAGCTTTTTACGTTCGGGGGAGCGAACGCCTGCGACACAAAAACCGCGCCGCCAACATCTGGGATTACGAACGGCTGATCCTGGAAAAATTCCCCAGTATCCAGCAGGTAAAGTGCATCGGCAGGCATGGTTATGAAAGCGAACTGCCGGTTGGCAGGGTATTGATCGTAGTCGTCCCCAAAATAGACGGAACCAATACAATGCCCAAGGTAGGGTACCACCTGCTGAAAGATATTGAACGCTACCTGAGCAGCTTGTGCAGCCCATTTGCCGACTACCGGGTTATTAACCCCGTGTATGAGCCCCTAAAGGTCAATTGCAAGATTAAGCTGCGGGACACGAGCAAGCACCAGGGCGGACAGGTCTGGCGAGAGCTCCATCACCTCATCACCGACTTTATCTGTCCGTGGCTGCAAGAGGGTACTCTGCACTTAGGGGGAAGCGTCAGTAAAACCGAGGTACTGGCCATCCTAAACGAAAATCCGCACGTAGCCTTTACGACCGCCTTCTCCATGGTACAGGTGTACGAACCCGAAACGGACTACTTCAAGATGCGGGATACGGCGGTACAGGAAGACAATACGGAAGTCCTTACCCCCAGCCGCCCCTGGAGTGTCCTCGTGCCGGTCGCTGAACACAACATCGGTTTTTTGGAACGGGACGAATACCAGATCGCAGAAGTAACCGCCATTGATGCCATGCAGCTGGAAACCGACTTTATTATCTCGCAAGCGGAAGAGCAGACTTTTGCTATTCCTCCTGCTCCCCCCGACCGGAATAAAGACAAATTTTTTGAATTACCTCCTGACTGGCTACTGCCCTAACGTGTACCCTTATGTTGCTTAACCGAGACTCCCTGAAACAGTTATTCCAAAAAGGCAAATCGCCTTCAGAGAATCATTTTGCCCACCTCATTGATTCCACCCTCAATAAGATGGAAGACGGAATTGGCAAAACCGAAAAACGGGGGTTACAGCTTGCGCCTCAGGGTTCTTTTGACCAGGTCATCAGCGTGTACGAACGGATGGACCTTCCCTTACCGGCCTGGCAGATTAAACTCCTGCGACAAAATAATGCCCGGGGGCTGAGTTTTGAGAAAGTGGCCACCAACGAAGACAACCAGGAGGAAAGTACCAGCAGGCTGTTTCTGGCAAATGACGGCAAAATAGGCGTTAAAACGACGACGCCCTGGGCACCGCTGCACGTAGCCACCACCGCCGGCTTTAAAACAAGGGTAGGCACCCATCTGTACGGCCAGGTGCCGGGAGATGGGCAGTGGCACGACATGCTCAGCAACCTCACCGGCATGCAGAGTTTCGAGGTGGTTGCACGGATAGACGGTCCGCCCGGACGGGGCAACTACGCCATCACCCACGCTATCGCACTACGTACTTTCGGAGGCAAAGGTTCCCGGCGGAAAATACCCCAGACCCGGGCCTATTACGGGTGGTTCTGGAACCGGATCGAATTGCGCTGGGAGGGCTCCACGCACGACTACTCCCTCCAGGTCAGAACCCGCCAGCACTACGGGAAAAATGACAACAATGAAGAAAGCATGATCAAATTTCACGTCACCAATCTCTGGGACGATGAACTATTCACCGATGATCAGCTTCCGGCTTACCGCCGGAAAGGTAAGCCCACCGAGTAATTATGAATAAGCACGTAAGCATAAAGGATACGAAAGCACTACCCAGTGGGCTGGACTTTAATGACCTCCGGTTACGGGGGATCGCTTACGTACAGGAACTGTCGGGAGACATCTGGACCGATTACAACGTTCACGACCCCGGTGTCACCCTCCTGGAACACCTGTGTTACGCGCTGACGGACCTCGCCTTCCGCGCAGGCTTCGACATTGAAGATATTCTCTACGCAGAAGAAGGCAAAAGTGCCGCCTCCACCAGCAATGGCTTCTTCTCTCCCGCTAACATTCTCCCCACTACCCCCATTACACCGACCGATTACCGGTGCTTGTTGATCGACCAGGTAAGAGAAATACGAAATGCCTGGTTCTACCCGCTGGATAATCACCACCGCGGGTACAAAGGCCTTTTCAGGGTACGCGTTCAGCTCGCCGAAGGCGTTAACCGCAACCTGCGGGCCGACAAAGTCCGCAAGACGGTTCGCACCCTCCTCATGGCCAACCGGAACCTCTGCGAAGACCTGGAGGACATCATCGTGCTCGGAACCGAGTGCCTTAAGCTTTCCGCAAAGATCAGTATCGAAGCCGATGCCTTTGGGGAAAAAGTACTCGCCAGAATTCTCCATACCATCGACCAACTCCTGAATCCGGGAATTCGCTACTACTCCCGCGAAGAACTGGAAGCCGAAGGGCTCACGACGGAAGAAATTTTTGACGGGCCGGTGCCCCTCCACGGCTTTATCAAAAAGGAAGACCTCAAGCCGCTTCCCGCCAGCACCTACGTATCCACCCTCCGGGAGGCCATTGCCAAAGTAGAAGGCGTAAAGTTGGTTGACCACCTGGTCGTTTGGAAAGAAGGCGTCCGCATCCGGGGAGACGAGATCATCCCTTCACCCGATACCGCCCTCAGCCTTGACCCTACGTTGGTGGACGACACTGGTACGGAAGGCAACCTCACCCTGCACCGTAACGGCGTCCCCCTGTCCATCAACCCCCGGCAAACCCGCCAGTTCTTGAATACGCTCTCCGCAAAAGCTAAACGGGGCTTTCAAACGAAGCTAAACCTGAGTGAGGCCCCGGTCGTCTCACAGCGGGAAAAGAGTGACCTCAATGCCTACCGCTCTTTCCAACGCCTGTTGCCCGCCATCTACGGATTGGGGCCGGAAGGGTTACCGGCGACTGCCAACCGGGAACGCCGCGCCCAGGCCCATCAGCTCAAAGCTTACCTTTTGCTCTTTGAGCAATTCATGGCGGACTACCTGGCCCAGCTGGCACACGTCAAAGACCTCTTTTCCATTGCCCCTGACGTCGGAGAAGAAGCCACTTTCGAGGGCCACACCTCCACCTATTTCACCCAATTCCCTGCGGACATCCCCGACATTGAGCACCTGTACTACCACGGACTGCCGAAAACAAAAAACGGCCCGACAAAGGAAGAGATAGTTGCCGCCATCAACCATGATTTGCAGCGGATGCTGGCCCGTAAAGACCCTTCCGACCAACGGCGCACCCGTTTCCTCGACCACCTCCTGGCCAGGTTCGGCGAAATTTACAGTGACGATGCTTTACGGTTCCTGGAAGACCAAACGCAGGAAGAAGCCAACGCCGCACTGGTACGGGCCAAAGCGACTTTCTTGTCTAAATATCCGGAACTCAGCCGGGAGCGGACCAGGGCCTTCAACTATACGTTACCGGCCTGGGAGAACGAAAATGTCTCCGGCCTCAAAAAACGGGTAACCCTGTCCATCAACCTTTCTGCCCCGGGCGAAAACAACCTGCCCCCTTACGCCAACCGGGACCTGAGCCCCGCAAAATTTTTCGAGGCCGTCAGCTGGCGCCAGCGTCCGGAGCCCGAAGAAACAACGGTCCTTTCCTTACTGACCATGCTGCGCGACGGAGCTAAAATGGCGAATTACGAGGTGGTGAAGCAGGGAGGGAAATTCCAATTGGTTTTTCGGGATAAAGCAGCTCAACTGGCCACTTTTAAGGGCGCGGCCGCAGGTGCGAAGCAAGCAGCAGCGCAGGGCAAGGTTTTCTTCACCGGCACCCGTAAACAGTGCCTGGATACGCGGGACCGGCTCATCGCCCGCCTGCAAAAAATAAATCAGGCAGGCGAAGGTTGGTACTTCCTGGAGAACATTCTCCTGCGGCCCGATCACGCCCCGGGCGCCCTCCTGATTTTTGAAGTCCCCCTGCCCGGAGGGGAGCAGGTCGCTCAGTTAAGAAGTCTGACTTTCACCAATGAACGCGACCTCAATGACCTGAGTACCGACCTCCTCGTCCTCGCCACCCACGCCGCTAACTGGGCCGTCATTGCCGATGAGGATGCCTGGCGCGCAGTACTGCTGAAAAATGGCGAGCCACTGATGATTTCGCTTCCGTATGCGACAGGAGAAGCGGCCGGCCAGATGGTCCGCCACCTGATGCGCCTGTGCCTCGACATCCGTAACCACGAGCCAGCCAGCATCAACAATTACCTGCGTCAGGAAACCGAACGCTTCCCCGGTTACGACATCAGCGCCGGATTCTATTCCCTGAGGTTGAGCATCATCTCGCCCGCCTGGCCCGCGCTGCTGCAGCAACAGGACTTCCGGCAGCTCTTCCAGCAAATCGTGGCCACCAATATCCCCGCCCACCTGAGCGTCGATTATTACTGGTTGGAACCCGATGAAATGACCACCTTCAGTACATTGTTCAAAGCCTGGCTGGAGGCAAAAAAAGAGGAGGACCAAAACAACGCTCAGCAGTTGGCCCTGCGCCTCATCCATTGTTTACGGCCCGCAAGCAGATCCGCAGGGACTACCACTACCGAACCCGGCGAAGCACACCAGAAATTGCCCGCCACGCTCTTCAACCGGTTAGGGAAGTCATTTGGCTATTCCTTCATGTTTCCGCCGACGGACTTCTCCATTATTCAGGGGATGCCCGCCAAGCTGGCGGACGTATTACCCAGCCTGAAAATAACTGAATGGAAAGCACTGCAAAAAGCTTCGCCGGCAGCGCTGGTGACAGCTGTTCATGCCGCCGGGCAGCCGGTAACAAAGAAGCAAATTCGCAGCTGGCAAAAGCAAGCCAGCCTGGCTAGCCGGAAGCGCTGGTCAGAACTACTCCGGCAGCAACGCAAGGCACGGCAGATTAGCCAAACGGCTCCGCTCCCCAAAGCCAAACCGGCAAAGGTGGAACAGGCCATTCAGGAAGTCCTCCGCCACCCAAAAGCAGTTTTAGGCAGCCTCCGGCAGTGGGTGCAAAATTTGCCGCCGGAAGACATCGTCCCCTTCGCCGTACTGGATTTCCTGATAAAAGCCATTGGGGAAAACTTCCTCCTCCCTCCGGACGATCTGAAGATATTTTCCTGCATTGATGAGGCGCACGAAAAAGCCCTGAAAATGCGCGGCATAAATAACTGGAATAATGTTTCAGTAATGAAGCAGCGCACCTGGGCCAGCATTGTCAGAGAACTCCAGTCTGCCACCACGGGAACCAGCCTGGAGTCGCTCCAGGCGGAAGCCCGTCTTGCCCTGGCCGGAGACTGGGCAGCCCTCAAAGCGCTGCAGCAGCCCGAAATTCCCGGTTCATCACCAACGGCCCTGGAGCAACGCATTGCTTTTTATCAGGAGCGGCTGATGGCGCCAGCCTCCGCCGGGCAAAGGCCATTGCTCGACCAGCTCACCTACTGGCAGCAACAGCCCGTAAAAATTGACGTTCCCCGTCCGGTCGTCAACCGCCTGCTGGAAGTCCTTTCTTACGGCGACCTGCTGACCAGGGACAACTTCCGGATCTTTGAAGGAGTCGGCGCACAAACGGAAGCGGCACTGCAGGCCGCGGCTATCCGTAACTGGCAACAACTGGCCGGCAGCAAGGCGCCCGAGGTACTAAAAGCCCTGGAGCAAAAGCTGAAGGTGGTTACCCGCAAAAATGTGGAAGACTGGATCGCCCAGGCCTCCCTGGCCCACTCCGGAAAATGGGCAAAACTCATCGAATGGCAAAAAGGACCCGTTGCTCCGCAGCTGGAAGAAAGAGAGGACATCACGGCCCTCGAGCTGGCCATCAGGCGGTGGCTTGAACGCCACGCCAGGCCTGCGGATGAAACACGCCACGCATGAGTGAGGTCCACATCATCGGCCGGCAGCGGTTCCTCCTCGAAGTGAATGACCGGGAGCAAGCCGAACGGGCGTTTTCCCGCCTAAGTGACCTGGCCAACAACCGGCTTACCCCACTGATGGATGACCTACTGACCAGGCTGGTACCCGCAGGTCATACCCTGCAGGTTGACCGCTTGACGATTGACCTGGGAACCGTCTCCGAAAACAATTTCGAGGAAGTCATCACCAAAAGAATCTTACGGGGGCTGGAGGAAGCAATTTCCAGTATCGTCAACCAGGAAGCCACCCAAGCATCCGCCGGTTACGAGGAGCAGCGATATTTTGACCTTCTGGCCCACTTTCTCACCCATGGCCACTGGCCCTGGTGGGCCAGCCAAACGGAAGCCCCTGTGCCGTCCACCCTCTTGCTGCAGGTACTGCAGCAAGACCCGGAAAGCCTGACCACGCTCCTGGCCAGGGTGCTGCGCACAGCACGTGGGTTCAAACGGTTGACCCTCCAATTCTCCGCAGCGGCCCTGGTTGCGGTTAATGCCCGGCTGTTCAGACAAGGCTGGCCGGAATTGGCGAAGGACCTGGACCTACTCCGGGAACTGTACCGACAGGCACCCTTTTCAGCACCAAAATCATTGTCCAACCCCTGGCGAGCACTGTTGGTACTCGCTACCCGCCTGATCGTAACCAACCGTACGGCTACCCGGCCAGCCGCCGCCCTGGTCCCCCTGCTGGTGGATGAGTTGGCTGCGCTGCAACAAATTCCACCCGCGGCACTACGGTATCACTTCCTCCAGGCACTGGCCTCCGGCTCCGCCGGAGACCAGGGGAGGTGGCCTTCCCAGCAGGTAAAGCGGTTGCTCAAACAGTTGGCTGCCGGTACGGAGAACATTGTCCTGCCAGCCACTAATTCCTCCCTGCAGATCGTCCTCGCCTACCTCCGCTCGGGAGCCCTGCCGGCAACCG
>JAUIIF010000563.1 GCA_030431945.1 Bacteroidia bacterium
GGAAGCTTACCATCAACCCCGCCAGCCCCCTTGACCCCGGTCCGGTGTTGGACGGAGATGTTGAGCGCCTCCAGGGAAAAGCAGTGCTGCTGGTTGACGACGTAGCCAATACCGGGAGGACCTTGTTCTACGCCCTCAAGCCATTACAGCATATCCTTCCGAGTAAGATTGAGGTCGCCGTGCTGGTTGACCGCCGGCACAAATCCTGGCCCGTTTACGTCACCTACCGCGGGATGGATCTCTCCACCACCATGGGAGACAACGTCCTCGTCAATTTTGGCGGCGAACGGGGGGATGTGGCGGTACTGGAATAGCAAGAAAAACGGCTCGCTTTTCCAGTGCTCCGTCAGGCCGATTCACTCCTGGCTTTATCCGATCGGCCCCGGGTTATTTCACCAGGGTCATTTCCTCGACCAGGTGAGGAGCACCGCCCAACTTATCAATCAGGAACAGCACGTAGCGAATGTCTACCATGATGTTACGACAGATGGTCGGATCATAGTTGACGTCACTCATGGTACTTTGCCAGGTACGGTCAAAGTTAAGACCTACCAGTTGTCCCTGGCCGTTCAGTGCAGGACTGCCGCTGTTGCCGCCGGTAGTATGGTTTGAACCCAGGAAGCAAACGGGCAGTTTGCCGTTTTTCATGGCGTAACGGCCGTAGTCTTTGTCCTGGTGCAGTTTGACCAGTTTCAGCGGGAGGTCAAACTCATAATCGCCTGGCTGGTACTTGGCAATAACCCCGTCGAGGTCCGTGATGTGATCGAACTTTTTACCGTCCAGCCCGGTAAAACCTTCCACCTTTCCGTAACTGACGCGCATCGTACTGTTAGCGTCGGGATAAAGCCGTTTTTCGGGGAAAAATAACAACAGGCCCTTCATGTACTGGCGCTGCAGGGGGGCAGCGCGCTGCTGGTATTCGTTGTAGATGTCGATTACTTCCCGTTCGTTGTGCGTGTTCAGTTGAGCAACGTAAACGTAACCCATGTCCCCCCGCAATAAATTAAGGGCGTTCTCCGGGTCGTTGCGCAGCAGCCTGAGCAGCCGCTCCCCTTTGGTGAGGTAGCTGCGTTCGAACAGGTCCGTAATCATCCGGTCCAGCGAGCCGGCAAACTCGACCTGGTCCTGCACGTAAAAACTCAGGTGCTCTTCCGGAACGTTTGCGTAATAGACGGGAAGCAGGGCTTTGGCTACCCGCTTATCCACTTCGGCGTTATACCCGGCGTAGAAGCTTTCCAGGTAATTTATAATTCCCGGCAATCGCCGCTTGAATTCTTCCAGTCCGTTACTTTCCGCAATCTTTACCTGACGCCGGAGAATATTTGCGATCCGGAATAAGTCAATATTATAGTTGAGTTCAGCGGCGTAGGCATTGGAGGAAGCCACGGCCTCCTGCTGCTCGACCAGGGCGTCAATTTCCGGTAGCAGCGGCGCGTACCGCTCCTGCTCTCCCGGCTTCGCCCGCAGGCGGGTCAGGAAGTCGCGTTCCATGGCTTTGCGTTTGGCAATGGCATCAACGGCGGCCACCCCTTCACTTTCACCCCGCCATTTTTTCCAGGCATTGGCAATTCGTGCCTGCTTGCTGGCGTAATCAATCTTTATTTGCTGGTCAGCCCGCATGGCCGAGTCGATAACGGCCAGGCTGCGGTCCCGCATCCCGATACGGATGGGGTTGATGATTGCTGTCCGTTGCTGCATCGCCGCGGCAGAAAGATATTGATCCGTACGGCCCGGGAAACCGAAGATCATGGAAAAGTCTCCCGGCTTTACGCCGCCGAGACTGATCTCCAGGTGTTTTTTCGGTACCATGGGGATGTTGTCCGCGTCGTAGTCTGCCGGACTTCCGTCCGGTGCAGTATAGATGCGGAACAAGCTGAAATCTCCCGTGTGGCGGGGCCACTCCCAGTTGTCCGTGTCCGCACCATATTTCCCAATGGAGGAAGGCGGCGCGCCAACGAGGCGAACGTCGTTGTACGTTTTGGTCACGAAAGCGAAGTACTGATTGCCGTCATAAAAAGGCTTTACCAGCAAGTCTTCGTGGTCTTTTAACCGGTACCTGGCTTTCAGTGCCGCAATATTTTCAGCCACCAGGGCGGCGCGCTCCTTTTCGGAAGTATCCTCGTCGATGCCATCAAGAACGGAGTTGGTCACGTCTTCGATGCGCTCGATAAAGGTTACGAAAAGGCCGGGTGTTGCCTTCTCTTCCCCTTTGGTCTTTGCGTAAAAACCGTTTTCCAGTAAGTTGTCCTCCAGGCTGGAATGACTTTGAATAGCACTGAATCCACAATGGTGGTTGGTCAGTACCAATCCCTGATTACTGATGACTTCCCCCGTGCAGAAACCGCCAAAATGCACAATGGCGTCTTTCAGGCTTCCTTTATTGATATGGTAAATGTCATCGGCAGAAATTTTCATTCCCATCCCTTTCATCTCTTCCTCATTCAGGTTTTCGAGGAGCAGCGGCAGCCACATGCCTCCGCCCGCACTCAGGAGGAGGGGAAGGCAGAACGTCAGGGAGAATAAGAGTAATTTGCGCATGATTCGCTTGGTATTATTGCTTAGGACGAAGAAACAACGCCAACGCTGGTCAGATCGTTGTACGCACGTAACAGCAGAAATGATTTTTTGTGCGCGGCCGCAGGTGCCAGGTTAAGCCAGGGAAGCAGGGGAGGTAAAAGCGCGGCCGGCTCCGCACCCGATCAAAAGCGGGCAAAACCTCCGCAAAACAAACGGAGGGCTCAGGGTGAGCATGGCTAGCGGTGGCCGGTATGGCATGGCAGGGCTGTCCGCCACCCGTTCGTCGTCCGCTAAAAAGAGAAGACGACAACTAACGTAGACCGACAAAAATCGTTTTTCTGCAATGGGGCAGCTTTCTGCTTGGGCTGATGGCCTAAAATTCCATCCCTTCTCCCTGTCCGACCCGGATTTTTCGCTCCAACTCCGTCAGCGACTTACGGATGTCGTCATTGGTCTCCATCAGGTCTTTTACCGTTTTGATGGAGTAGAGTACCGTGGAGTGATCGCGGCCGCCGAACATGCGGCCAATCGACTTCAGGCTTTGGTCCGTGTACTCCTTCACCAGGAACATGCTGATCTGGCGGGCCAGCACAACCTGGCGGCGGCGGGTGGCACTGGCCAGTTTTTCCACGTCCAGGTTAAAGTACTCGGCAACGGTCCGTTGAATCACTTCCGGAGTTACTTCCTTATTGATTTCAGTAACGAAGTTCTTGAGGACTTCCTTGGCCAGTTTCAAGTCAATCTCTTCACTCCCCATTACCCCCTTGTGCAGAACGAGGTTGTTCAGTACGCCCTCCAACTGGCGGATGTTATGTTGAATGTGGAAGCAAATGAATTCCGCAACGTTGGAAGGAATATCAACTTCCGTATAATCAGCCTTGGATTTCAGGATGGCCATCCGGGTTTCCAGGGCCGGCATGCTCAGGTCAGCACTCAGGCCCCACTGGAAGCGGCTGCGCAGGCGCTCTTCAATGTCCAGCTCAATA
>JAUIIF010000564.1 GCA_030431945.1 Bacteroidia bacterium
TTCCTGGTAGCCGGTCCCGACAATAGTAATCTGATACGGGGGCACGCCTCCCGTAATGGACCGAAACCTGATGGCCCCGTCCATCTCCCCGTGACAACTGATCTGTTGCACCGAATCAAGGCTCAGGATCGGTGGGTTTTCCGGCACCGTTACCGGAAGGTCAAAGCGGCATCCGTTTACATCCGTCACCGTCAGGTTATACGCGCCGGCGAATAGCCCCGTTACGTTTTGCTCACTGGTACCCCCCGCCCAGGTTACCGTGTACGGTCGCACGCCGCCGGCAATATCCAAGTCAACGGCCCCATCCGCTCCGTTGGCGCAAGTGACGCGCCGGATGGTTGGGGTGGCCGTCAGCGGAGCCGTTTCCCTGAAAGTTGCGGAGGTCTGAAATTGACACCCTTCCCGATCGGTAATGCGCACGGTGTATGTCCCCGCCGTAAGTTGACTTACCGTTGGTGTATTTCTGCCGTGGGACCAATCATAGTCATAAGGCGGAGTACCGGAGGTGACCACCAGTGAAAGGAGACCACTGCTGTCTCCGTTACAGATCACTTCCTCCCGGCGGTCAAATTCAGCCAGTACCGGCGGGTGGACGGTCACGAGCACCGAAGTACTATCCGCACAGCGCGTATCTCCGGAGACGGTAAGCACGACTTCGTAGTTGCCGGGAGCTGCAAATTCATGCGCCGGATCAGGGTCAAAAGAAGCCGTTCCGTCCCCAAAGTTCCAATAGTACGATTCGACGTCGCCCGTCGCCCGACTACTGAAGTTGATGAACTCCCCGAAGCAGACATCCCGAACGTTCACCTCCAGGGCGGCTACCGGAGCTTCCCGGATAATGATTTCCTGGCTTGTTTCGGCAAAGCAAATACCTCCTTGGGTTGCCCGTAGCGTGACGGTGTATGGCCCCGAGGCAGGATAGCGGTGAACCGGATTGGTCGCGGTAGACGTTGTCCCATCCCCGAAATCCCAGAAAAAACCATTGGCCCTGGTTGTCTCGTTGGTGAAGCGAACGGAATCTGAATCGCAGGCGGTCCGCACGGCATAACTGAACGCTGCACGGGGCACGGGACGGATGAATACCCGCCTCGAACTGCTGTCCTGGCAGCCATTCAGGTCAGTCACCGTTTGGGTGACCAGGAAAGTACCAGCCGTGCGGTAGGTATTCTCGGCCGTACAGCTTACGCCAAAGTTGCCATCCCCAAAATCATAGGAACAGGCCAGGCCGGAGTTTGCGGTTGACGTAAACAATACCGTCCCATTCTGACATACGCTATCGCTGGCCATGAACCCCGCCACCGGTGCCGTAAGTACCGTGATCATTTGACACACTTCCCGGTCACACCCCGCCGGATCAGGGTTGCTTACCGTCAGGCAAACCCGGTAACTGCCGGGGGAATCATAAGTATGTACGGGGCTGAAATCTTCACTCGGTGGGGTGCCGTCGCCAAAGTCCCAACTTGCCGCCAGGCCGTTGGCACTCGTATTGCTGAACGTAACGGGTTCGTCAGGACACACAAAATCCGGTATCCGGAAAGCAGCGCTCGGCGCCGGAAGCACCTCTACCTGGTTCAGAAATTCATCTTCACCACACCCAAAGGCGCGTTGGCTGATCCGGTAATTGCCGGGCAGCTCGTACACCACGTAGGGGTTAGGCTGACTACTGCTTTGTCCATTGCCAAAATCATAAAGTACGGGCACGCCATTCGTAGCCCCACTCATCAGAAACAAAGTGTCTCCTACGCAGAGGGTGGTTGCACTCAGGTTGAAAAAGGCGGAAACATCAGCCGGCGTTACTACGACGTTGCGGCAGAGGGTATCCTGGCCACAAACATTCGCTATTTGCAAACACACTTCAACGGTATCCATACTGCTGGTCTCCCTGACGAGGAGCGGCGGGATGGAATCAGTACTTAACAATACACCATCCACCACCCAGCGATAGCTATCGGGCCGGCCGTATACGTTGCTCGACAGCTGGATGGTGTCTCCGGAGCAATAAGCAACCTGATCAGTAGAGAACCGACTCCGGGGCAGCGGCCGGACGACTACTGATTCAAAAAATTGTCGGGTTTCGCAACCATTACTGAGCGCCAGACTCAGTTCATAGGTAGTGTCCCGGGCAACCGACGTCAGGGTTAACGGAGAGGGTTGCCGTTGCGTGCTGAAGGTTTCACCATTCAGCCGCCAGTCGTACACCAGCTCTGCTCCGGAATTTGAGTTGTTGATGATGGAGACCTCGAGGTCGGCACAACGATCCGGATCATAGACTAAGGAAAAGGAGGGCGCGGGCGCAGGTGCGACACGGATGTTTTGGAGGGCAAAGGCTGCACAGTTTCCACGCTCTACTTCCAGGCGAACGGGATAGTTGCCCGGTCCGGGAAAGGTGAAGCAGACCGCAGGTGCAGAAGTGGTCAGCATACTGTCGGCAATGACCCAGCGAAGGGAGTCATACGTAACGCCCGCCGGCGCCGTGAAACACAATTCGTTGCCTTCACAATCGGATACTTCGAAGTTGGTGACCAGTTCCGCCACGGTTACGGTAAAGGTATCCTGACTACTGCAGCCGGGCAAATCCGCGCTCTCAAACCGGTAGCTGAGTGGATAGATCCCTTCCCCAACGAGACCCGGATCAAAAGTTCCGTCTGGCTCCACGCCCGTTCCGCTGAAAATGCCACCAGTTGGCGTTCCGGTAAAAGTAAGGGCATCGTCATCGGCACATAGCTCCAAGTCTGCAGGTACGTCAACCCTGGCAGCCACAACGGTGATAACCCGCTGATCCTGGATCAGGCAGGAATCATTCCCGTACGTTATGACGTAACTTCCCTCGGGGTAGGCACCTGGATCAAAAATGCCGTCGAACGCTCGATTATCAATGCGCCATCTGCCACCCGCAGCGGGAGTTGCGGGTAGGGCGAAGGCTTCGCTTTGGTCACAAATCGTGGTGTCGGGAATACCAATAACCGCCATTTCCTGAGGGGTGATGCTGAAAGAATCCACCAGCGTTGGCGGCGTACATAAAGCCGTAGAATCGATGATGGCTGCCACTACCCGGTAATTTCCCGGGCCGAGGTTAAGCGGAAAGTCCGCGGGGGGAATCGTATCGTTGTTGATCAGGTAAGTAGCCGCCGGGTTAAAGGGGGACGGACGGTACGCCAGGGAAAGACAGGCATCGGGCTGCGGGGCCAGCTCCAACAAGGCGGCACTGACGACTTCCACCTGGAAAGAGGTTTCCTCCTCCACCCCACAATCTTCGTTTATTCCCGTAAACGTAACGGTGTACAGGCCGGCTTCGGTAAAGGTGACAAAAGTAATCAGGGCAGCAGTATCCGTGACAACGGCACCGGTATCCGGGCTTACGGTCCAGCGCCAGTCGGTCAGGCCCGTTGACTGGCTGGCGTTCACCCGCAGGGGTGAAATGCTGTCCAGGCAAACCTGATAGGGCATGGTGTTGGGTCCGGTAAGGTTAGCATCCGGGAAGGCGATAATGTTCGGCCCTTCG
>JAUIIF010000565.1 GCA_030431945.1 Bacteroidia bacterium
CAAGTCGGTAAAAATCGGACAAGTGGATGCTAGTGATGTTTTCCTTGTCGACGGCAAAAATGTTAAGCCTTCCGTATTTTGTCCCATCAACAGTTTCACAATTCGCCAGGTACACTTGGGGGGCAGGCACCTGCCCGCAACCCGCAAGGAGGATAAGCCCGATGAGAGAAAGGATCCACGCAGAACAATTCATTAGACTAAGTTACGGTGGAATAATCCTATTGGATCATCCCGTATGGTATAATGGTAGGATGTTACGCTTATTGATGTTGCTGCGACACGTTTTTTTGGACCTCTCCCCAACCCCTCTCCAGCACGTTCCGCCTAAGGCTTCACGGAGAGGGGCTTACAAAAAAACGCTCCGCGTTTTATCGGAAAGGGGAGTTGATCCGCTTCTTTCGCTGGACGGCTACCCGATCCGTAAACACGTAAGCCGGGCAATTTCTTAGCCTTATGATTCAACCTACTCATTTTATCAGCTGCGACTGGGGGACGACCAACCTGCGCATCAAGGTAGTCGAAACGGAGAGCCTTAAAGTCGTAGCCGAAAATAATTCCGGCTCCGGGATCCGTAGCCTGAACGAATTGTTTCAGGAAAGTGGTGAAAACGATCGAATGACCTTTTTTGCCCATTACCTGCGGGAGCAAGTAATGAAACTACCCCAGGCGCAGCACGACCATCCCCTGCTCGTTAGCGGCATGGCATCAGCCAACATCGGTATGCTGGATTTGCCCTACGGCGTCCTGCCGATTGATGAAAGCGGGAAAGGTTTCCTCCTCAGGGACCTGATGCCGTGGCCCGGCCAGCGCCTGCGGCTCGTCTCCGGCATCAAAAGTGATAACGGAATGATGCGGGGCGAGGAGACCCAAACGCTCGGCCTGCTGCAACTAATGCGGGGGGCGGAAGACGGCACACTGCTGTTGCCGGGCACCCACAGCAAACACTTAGCTCTGGTAAACGGAAAAATTACGGCGTTCTCCAGCTTCATGACGGGAGAGCTGTTCGAAATTATTTCCCAGCGGAGTATCCTGGCCAACTCGGTTGCTCCGGGAGCATGGAATGAGGACAGGGCGGAGTGTTTTCGTCAGGGCGTGATGAGTGGCTATCAGGGTGGGTTTTCACCCCACCTGTTTGCCATCCGGGCGGGGCAGGTGTTACGGGCCACTGATCCGACCGATAATTTCTACCAATTAAGTGGATTGTTGATTGGTGATGAGTTATCCCATTTGCCCGGTGACGGATCCGGCACAATCTACCTGGCCGGCACGGGGCCACTGCTACGGCTTTATCGCTATGCGCTGGAAATAGCAGGGGTAAGTCAACAACTGACGGTTTACGACGATCAATTGTTCAGTAAAGCACTCCTGCTGGGGCAAAGGGCTTTGCTGTTACGCGATCATTAATTTTAGCCTACCTCTTTATTCACCAGTCCTGAACCAGTATGCATCGTTCCGTTTTTTCCTGGCCGGCTTTTAATGCTGTTCCCGTCATTGCCATCCTGCGTGGTTACCCCCTGGAGACCTGTCTGAAAATTGCGGAAGCCCTGCAGGCAACGGGGTTTCTCACCCTCGAGGTGACCATGAATACCCCGGAAGCGGCACTTATCATTTCGGAGTTGCGGCAGCGGTTTCCTACCCTTAACGTAGGCGCCGGCACCGTCTGTAACCCAGCCGAACTGGAGGTGGCCTTAGCTGCAGGAGCTGGTTTTATCGTTACGCCGATCCTGGATGAAGAGGTGGTCACAACTTGTGTAAGCCAGCGGATTCCCGTCTTCCCCGGTGCCTATACGCCGACGGAAATTTACCGGGCCTGGCACCTCGGAGCATCGGCGGTAAAGGTCTTTCCCGCCAGTCAGCTGGGAGTTCAGTACCTCAAAGACCTGGCCGGTCCGCTGCCACACATCAAACTGGTGCCTACCGGAGGGGTGACGTTGGACAACCTCCAAAGTTTTTTTGCAGCAGGTGCCGTCGGAGTAGGGATGGGCAGCTCATTGCTGGATAAAGAATTGATCGCCACTGGGGATTTTAGTGGTTTACAGACGCATTTTGCGGCCATCAAAGCCCAGCTCCCCGCACACCGATAGAGGTAAGCACGCTGCACAGGAGTGCAGCAAAAACTGTTCTGGTTTTTACGTGGAGACTACGGATGACCGGGAGCGGTGGCGTGCCCTCTACCTATTTTTGCACCTGCGTTCGCGCCCGGATACTTCAACCGACCCGTTCAATCCGCCCGACGAGAAACAAGTAGCAACAGAAGCCCAGAAAGGCCATGCCGCCGATAAACAGCAAAGCCGGCGCAAAGTCTCCGTCCTGTACCAAATACCCGATCACCGTGGGGGTAACTACGCCGGCCAGTCCGCCGATAAAATTAAAGACCCCGCCGGATAGTCCGATTAGCCGCTTTGGCGCCAGGAGGGAGACGAAGACCCAGGTGATGGAAGCCAGCCCGTTGCCAAAAAAAGCTACCGTGAGAAAGAAGATGATCCAGGCGGTATTATCCGTATAGTTTGCCCCGATGATGGTCATGGAAAGCAGCATCCCCACGAGGATCGGCCCCTTGCGGGAAGCTTCTTTGGAAACACCTTTCCGGACCAGGTAATCAGATAGAAAACCCGCCAGCAGAACGCCGCAAAACGCCGCGAGAAAGGGAATGGAGGCCAGGAAGCCCGACTTGATAAAGTCCAGCCCCCGAAACTCTACCAGATAGGTAGGAAACCAGGTGAGAAAGAAAATGAACAGGGACCCCAGGCAAAACTGCCCCAGGTAGATGCCCCACAGTTTGCGGTAGGCAAAAACTTCCCGTAACTCGCTGACGTCAAAGTCCAGCCGGGCCGGCTTTGTCCCTCCCGGATCCGCCCCGAGCAAACCTCCACCTGCGGCGATGTAATCGAGTTCTGACTGGCTGACGCTGCCGTGTGCACGCGGATCCCGGTAAAAAAGGTACCAGATGACGGCCCAGACAATACCGATGAGGCCCGAGATGATGAACAGGCCCCGCCAGCCGTAATACGCCTGAATGGCGACCAGCGCCGGCGTAAGAAAAGCGAGGCCGATGAATTGTCCGGAAGTGTAAATGGCTATCGCCGAAGCCCGTTCGTTTTCCGGAAACCACGCGGTAACAATCTTATTGTTCGTGGGGTAGGACGGAGCTTCGAACACCCCGATGGAAGCCCGTAACCCAATGAGGGCGGCCAGGGAGCTGACGACCCCCTGCAACAGGGTGGCCAGGGACCACAGGACCAGAATAACCGGGTACAAAACCCGGGCTTTCGCCCGGTCAGCCAGTAAGCCGCCGGGGATCTGGAGAAGGGAGTAAGTGAGACCGAAGGCGGAGAAAATAAAGCCCAGCTGCACTTTGGTCAGGGAAAGTTCCTCGCTAATCGCGGCTGCGGCCACCGAAATGTTGCTCCGGTCCATGTAGTTAATGACTACGGTAACGAAGATGAGGGCCAGGATCCCGTACCGTTTACGGGTACGGGGCAGGGGAGTAGCTTCCGGGCCT
>JAUIIF010000017.1 GCA_030431945.1 Bacteroidia bacterium
CCCCCCGGGCCGTCAATCGTTACCTCGGTGAATTTCTTACCGACCCCCGCGTCATCGACAACCTCCCCTACCCCGTCCAGCAAGGGTTGGTACGGGGCATTATTGCTCCCGTCCGCTCAGGCATCATCAACCCCTTCAAGGCCGGGGGGTCCACTAAGTTGTACCAGGAATTGTGGACAGAAAACGGGAGTCCGTTAAAGTACTACGGTGAAGTCCTGACTGAGCACGTGGCCAAGGCGCTGGGAGACGAGTACGTCGTACGCTTAGCCATGCGGTATCAGCAGCCCAGCATCAAGTCGGCCATCAGGGAATTGCTGGAGGAGGGCGTCAGTTCCATTACCATTTTCCCGCTGTTCCCGCAGTACGCCAGTGCCACGACCGGTTCTGTACACGAAGAGGTCATGCGGGTGATGATGAAGGAACAGAACATCCCCAACCTCAACCTGGTCAACAGCTACTACGATCACCCCGACCTCATCAAGGTCTTTGCGGACAATGCCCGCGACCTGGGCCCCCTCGATCAGTGGGACCACATCATTTTCAGTTACCACGGGCTGCCCCAGCGGCAACTTAAAAAAGCGGACCCCAGCAACTGTCATTGTTACGCCGACGGGACGAACAGCTGCTGCAACAGCCTGCAGCAGGTCAACCAATTTTGCTACAGCGCCCAGTGTGCCGCCACTACCCGGGCGATCGTGCAGGAACTGGGCCTGCCGGAAGGCAGCTACACCACTTCCTTCCAGAGCCGCCTGGGCTTCGATGACTGGGCCAAGCCCTATACCATTGACGTGCTGGAGGACCTCGCGAAAAATAAGGGCGCGAAGAAACTCCTTTGTTTCAGTCCGGCGTTCGTGGCCGACTGCCTGGAAACAACCATTGAAATCGGACTGGAATACCAGGAAGAATTTGAAGAATGGGGCGGCGAGCACATTCAGCTCGTTCCTTCCCTCAACGATGATCCGCGCTGGATTAATGCGGTAGTGGAGATGCTGCGGCAGGAGACCGGGGGAGGGAGAAATAAGTGAGGCAGGGCGGAAAGCAGGAAGTAATGCAGGGGTAGCCGGGTTTATTTTGATCTCAGGAAGTGCCGGGGGTATTGCTCTCTGCCAGACAAGCCAGGTGGTAGAAGTTGATCGAGACCTAACCATCCGTTTTGAGTAATACAGCAGTAAGAATGAATTGACCACTACCCTCAAATTCCCCCCCCATGTACTTCATCACCGGCATCCATACCGACGCAGGCAAAACCGTCACCGCAGCCTTTCTACAACTCGCCCTTAACGCGGATTACTGGAAACCCATTCAGGCCGGCGACCTCGACTTTGGCGATACCGACCGGGTAAAAGCCTGGACGGGAACAGCCGCCGGACGCTTCCACCCCGTGCGCCACGCATTGCGCACCCCCGCCAGCCCGCACTACGCAGCCCGGCTGGATGGCGTCGAGCTAAAGCTGGAAGATTTCACCCTGCCGGACACCGACGGCAGGCCGCTCATTGTGGAAGGTGCCGGCGGACTGCTGGTACCGATCAATGACCGGGAGACCGTAGCCGACCTAATCGTCCGCTTAGGTTTACCGGTTATCCTCGTATCCCGCCATTACCTTGGCAGCATCAACCATACCTTACTGAGCATTGCCTGCCTGCAACAACGGAACATACCTCTGGCGGGTCTTATTTATTCCGGTGGTCATAGTCCTGAAACCGTTAGGATCATTGGCGAACAGACCGGCGTTTGGCCGCTGGCAGAACTACCGGAATTGACCGAAATCACCCCTACGCGATTACGGGAAGTGGTGGCGGAGCTTGGCCCCCAGCTCGTTGAACGCTTGCCCTAGTACTGCGTACTGGCATGGGCAAATTCTCGTGCTCAGGCAGCCATTTCCTGGTGTTCGTTTATTCGTCAGCGGCTGAAGCCGCGACTACCGTATGCGAGCAAACGAAGTGCTGCAAGGGGTATTTCAGGTACTCAGTGCCCAAAATACCGGCGGACCAACCTTGCTCAACTTATGTTACTGCGTTCGCAACTCCTGGCTACCTGGCCTCCCAGGAAGCAAATGTCAATACCCTATCTTGCGGGCAAATGCATTTGCCGACTTCATGAAGATAGTAGTAACCACAGCCATTCAGGAGGGAGGCCCCATCCGTATGCTCTGTAAAAAAGAGGGAACCTGGTTTGTCTTCTCCGACGAGGAATATCCGCGGGATGCTTACCCTGCCGCTGAAAACCTTACGGCAGTAGACCAGGATTTTCTCTACCAAAAATACCCGTTACTGGAGGGCCAGCTTGATCAGAAAGATGGAACGACGATAACGATTGAGCCATCCACCGGAGCAATAAATATTAATCCGCGGCATTTCCACGTCGGTATTCCTACGCATGACTACCAATCAACCAGACAAGTCAACGCAGGTTTCAGTCTTCCCTACTACTTGGTTACGACCAGGTCCAATTATACCACTCCCCTATTAATTCTTGCGGGCTTACTGGCGGCAGCTTTATTTATCGGCTGGTTCTTTTATCTCCCGTTGGTACTTTACGCAGCTTACCAGATCCTGGTGATTGCCAAAATCAGAGACATGTACTATTCCGGCGACCTGAACCCCGCCATTGTCATCGATGCGGAGCACAACAAAATTGCTTCCCTGACTGATCTTTCCATGGGAGTAGGACACTATCCAATCATCAGAATTCGGAAATATCCATTGCCGGAAGCCTATCGGACTAACGGGCAAAAAATCCCCGTAGCGGGTGCTTACCAAAATACGGAGGACTATAGCCACTGGAACTTTTACGACCCCAACCCCCTCCCCTCCGGCATTAAGGACAAAACAATAATTGCGGAGAAACTGGCGGCCATTCCGCCGGTGGAGTGGACCACTCTCCAGGAAGAAATACATAAATTTGACGGTATCCCTAAAGAGGGCTACTATCCGATTGCAGTAGAACAATCTGACTGGAAAGACATCGACCTCTCGTCCATCACCTGGATGCAATTCGGCGAAGAGAAATAACCAGCCAGGTAAAATTCAACCTACCCAACAGCCTCCATGAATCGCCGTACCTTCCTTTCCCAATCCAGTCTCCTCGGTGCAGCGGCCCTGCTCCCCGCCACCAGCTGTGCTATGCCTGATCAGTTCAACTTCAAAATGGGTTACCAGCTTTTTTCCGTGCGTGAAGACATGGCCCAGGATCCCGTGGGCACCTTACGGGCGCTGGCCAAGATGGGCTACGAAGACTTTGAAGTGTACGGCTACCAGGCGGACCAGGACCTACTCTACGGCTACCAGCCGGCAGCTTTCAAGCAGGTACTTGATGATTTGGGCCTTACGACCACGAGTGGACACTTCGCCTTCCACCCTTTCCTCGATCAATCTGCGGACGAGCTAGAACGCTTCGTCGATCAGTGCATCAGGTGCGCGCACCTGCTGAACATGCCTTACATCACCTGGCCCTGGCTGGCGCCGGAACAACGAACCCTGGCCACCTTTCAACGCCTTCCCGAAATCCTCAACCGCATCGGCGCGCAAATCAAGGCGGCGGGATTGGGCTTCGCTTACCACAACCATGACTTTGAATTTACGGACCATGACGGGCAGCAAGGCTACGACCTCATTCTGTCCGAAACGGATCCCGACCTCGTTAAATTACAAATTGACCTTTACTGGGTCATGTATGTTGCCCAGCGAACCCCAAAACAACTCATAGCAGAACAGCCGGGACGGTACGTGATGTGGCACATCAAGGACATGCATAAGGTATCCCGGGATTACACCGAGCTGGGTAACGGGTCCATCAATTACCAGGAGATCCTGCCCGACCCGGAGCTTTCCGGCCTGGAATACTATTACCTGGAGCAAGGGGGCAATTACACCCACAACGCACTGCAAAGCGCGGCGGACAGCGCCGCCTACTTCAAGCGACACCTACAGCGGCTACTCTGAAATTACCGGACTACCCCGTTATTCCGCCTCTCCTTTCTCTCTTTCCAGGAACGCCACCAGATCACGGATTTCCCGGCGGGAAATCTTGCCTTCTACGGACGGCATGCTGGAAGGGAGGGTTTCGGCCTCGGCAATATCGGCCTGCGGGATTGTCCGGATCTCTGTTTTACCGACCTTAAGCTTCAGGTACTCCGGCGTACGTTCCAGTACGACACCGGAGAGTACCTCCTCATTGCTGAGGGTAACGAGTACGGTTTCGTGCCCCAGGGCAAGAGCCGCACTTGGCCGGATGATGGACGTAAGTATTTCACGCGGGGACAGACGTTCACCGACGCCGGAAAGGTTGGGGCCCACGTTACCGCCGTATTCGAAGATGGCGTGACAACGGGTACACTGGGCGGTCGAGTTCCGGTAGAAGACCCGCTGCCCTGCGCGGGGGTCCCCTCCTTCCAGGGCGGCAATGAACAGCCCCAGGTCATCCTCTTTCAGGATACCCGCTTCGTAATCCGCCAGCTGTGCCGTCAGTTCGGGGCTTCCCGTTCTGGCTTCGATGGCTTCGATGAGATCGAGGTGCAGCGGCGCGGGTAAACTTCCGGCCTGCATCTTGTTCAGCAGTTCTGCCAGCAGTACCGCTGCTGCGTCAGCATTGAGTTCTCCCAGTCCCGTAAGGGCAGCCTGGGCTTCATTAGTTGACCCGTTGGCAATGATATCAGCGTAAAGGCCAACGGCTTTCGCGGGTTCGATGGATGATTTTGGCAGCAGCGCCAGGGCTTGTGAGCGGACGGCGTTATCACGATCTGCCATGGCCGTACGTAACAATCCTTCCAGATCTGGTGCGGCGAGTTGGTCCAGGGCAATGAGCGCTGCGGTTCTGGTTGCAGCAGCGGGGGCAGTTTTAAGCAGGCCGATCAGTTGGCTGGTAACGTCTTTTACTTCCAGGCCTGCCGCCGCCTGAATACTGGCGATAAGAACGTCCCCTTTACTGTTAGCCAGTAGTTCCGGCAGCTGGGTACCCAGCTGGGTACGGGCGTAGCCGGCGTCTTTCTTGCGCTGGCCGCGGTAGCGGCCGTCTACCCGATCAAAGAGGGAGGGGTCCTCCCAGTGCGCCAGGGTGGCCAGGGCCTCGGCGCGCATCGCCGCCGGGTTTGCGGAGTTGGTGGCGTAAGTCACCAGGTTGTCTACCGTCCGTTGGTTACCGACGGTGAGGTTGGCATTAATGATCCGGCGAATGAGGGGCTCGCTGGTCCAGGGCCGTGCGTTCAGGATTTGGGCCAGGGGGGACATTGCTGCGGGGATGGTGTAATCATCCGTAATGGCCCGTGCGGCTTCGGCCACCACGTACTCGTCTTCGTCGTTCAGGAAAGCCTTGACCATTTCCGACTCCATCCGGCGCAGGGCCACGACGGCAACCAAACGGACGTTTCGGGAAGGATCGGCGGAAAGTTCCCGCATGGCTGTTTCGTCACCAATCCGGCCCAGGGCGACCATGCCGCCGTGGCGCAGCCACGCATCCTGACCATCGTCTTCGCGCAGCATTTCCACGATTGGCCCAACGGCCGTTGGCTCCTGGAGTCGGCCCAACGCTTCCATGGCGAAGAAGCGGACTCGCGGGGAATCGTTCCGCAAGCGTTCGATCAGGGAGATAAAAGCTCCCGGCACCCGTAAATCACCGATCATTTTTGCGGCCTGCGCCACAATTTCGAGGTCTTTATCCACCAGGAAGGCCGCAAAAGCTTCCCCGCCTTCACTATAGCCCCGCCGTACCATTTGGGCCATCCCCCACAGCGCATGAACCCGGGCCAACTGTGGCTGAGCGGCGTCTTCCGCAACCGCGCGGAGCGTTCCGAAACCGGACTTCTCTTTTCCGGCCAGGGTAAACTGGGCCTTAAAACGGATGCGTTGATCCTGGTGGCCCAGTAAATCCGTCAGTGCTGCGTCTTTCATGGTGGCGAAGTCTGCGGTCAACAGTTCCTTTACCTGGCTCCTCAGTTCCATTTCTGCACCTGCGGCCGCGCCCATATCCAGTTTCCAGATCCGGCCTTCGTCCTTCGTGCCCCAGCCATTGATCCAGTCGCCGAAATAAAGCGCTCCGTCCGGACCGAAGTCGATGCCCGTCGGCAACAGTCCCTGCACCACAATCTGTGTCGTATCGAGGGCGAAACCAGCGCCGTCCGTCTTCATCTTAAAGGCGTGAATGGGAGAATTATTGGGTGATCCCCGAAATTCCGCGACGAAGAAATGCTCGTAAAAGCTGGGGCTCAGCGCCGTGCCGGGGTTATAGACCAACCCCGTCGGTCCGTTGACGAAATTCTGGATCGGCGGCAGGAAATAGGCCGCCTGGTCCTCGTTGCGGGGGAGGTACATTTTCTCGTCCATCCACACCTTATAATCATTGTTTTTCGGGTCGGTATACTTACCGAACTGCCAGTTGATCCGCCAGCCGGTATCCGAACCGTCGATCAGATACACCAGGCGTTCGCGCTCTCCGGCATGATCACCGTCATTGTCAACGGTAATCAGGTTTCCGTATTTATCGAAGGCAAACTCGTGCGTATTCCGCACGCCCATCGCGAAAACCTCGAAGTTGGAGCCATCCTGCTCCGCACGCACAACCACGCCCCGGTTCGGGTATTTCCAGTGCTTGCCTTCCTTATCCACTACGTTCATCCCGATGTCACCAATCCCCCACCAGATCCGTCCCTGCGGGCCGATGGTGGCACCAGACATACCGTGGCCGCTGAAGCCGACGTGGACAGCAAAGCCGTGGCTCAGGGATTCGGCAGCATCCGCGATACCGTCTTTATTTTCGTCCTTCGTTTTCCACAGGTCCGGGCCAACGGCGATGTAAACTTCTCCATTATGGTACTCAATACCATTGGCGACATCCGTGATTTCTTCCCCAAAGTCCACGAGGTAGCGTTGACTGTGATCGGCCACGCCGTCACCGGTCTGATCCGTCACAAACCAGACGTTTTCCTTTTCCACGGTCAGGTCTCTCCAGTCCTTGACGCCATCGCCATTCAGGTCTTTGAGGTGTGCTTCCGACTGGTCACTATCTGCGGTAAAGGTTTTGCGCAGGAACTCGCGCCGGTCTTCCACCGTTTCGAACGAGAGGGAAGCCGTCATCCAGTCACGATGGCCGCGGATGTCAAATTCTGAGGACGTCTGCCGCGTGGCCTGGGTATAAAAGATGCGACCGTCGGGTGCAACGCTGATCGCGATGGGGTCCTGTACCAGAGAGTCGGCAGCCCAGAGGGACAGCTCGAAGTTGTCTGCCAGTTCGACGTTAGCTTCCGCACGAATCTTGGCCGCCTCCGTTACCGCGGCTTCCGGATCAATGCTGATGGTGGCAGGTTCGTACCTATTGACAATCTCAGCCTGCCGGGCACAGGCATAGACGATGGTGGCAAAAACCAGGAAAACGAGGGGGAAGCGTAAAAAGCGGGGCATGATCAATGTTTGAGCCGGTAAGATAACGTGGCGGGGACGCAGGTGCAAGGGGTTTTTGACTTGTCCGTTAGCCAGGGAGTTAAGGGTAGCAGTCGTAATTAATGCTCCTCCGCAGCCGCCGGGTAATAAAGCAGTCAATAACCAGCAGTTGGTGCAGTGGATAATATTTTTATCTTTTTACTTGCCAAGACAACATTTGTCGCCCTATCTTTATTTAACCAAATAAATCCAGCGCATGTCAGCCACAATTGAATCTTCTGTTTTTCAGGATTACGATGCTTACACCCCTGCGGATTATTCCGTCTGGAAAAAATTAGCCGAGCGACAGCTTACTGCATTACGTGCGGTAGCCTGTCAGGAATATCTCGACTGCCTTGATGCCCTCCACCCGGTCCTCAGCCCTGACCACCCACCACGTTTCTCTGACCTGAACGAGCGATTAACCGCCGCTCACGGATGGTCCATCAAGGTTGTCCCCGGCTTCTTGCCGGTGGATGAGTTCTTTGGTCTCCTCGCCCGTCGCCGGTTCTGTTCCAGCACCTGGTTACGCGGCGAGGACCAGCTCGATTACCTTGAAGAGCCGGATATGTTCCACGATATTTTCGGTCATATCCCTCTTTACCTCAACCAGGACTACGCCACTTTTGCTGAGCGCCTCGGCCAACTCGGCGTTAAGTACGCCGGCGACGAGGAGAAAATCACCCAGCTGCAGCGACTCTACTGGTTCACCATTGAGTTCGGGGTACTGCGGCAGGCAGACGGTGAGCTCAAGGTATACGGTGCCGGCATCTGCAGCAGCTACGGAGAGACCAAGCACGTATACGATGACCCGCGGGTCGAGATTGTGCCCTTCGAGCTCGATGCCGTACTGGCCCAGGATTTCATCATCTCCGAAGTCCAGATGAAATACTTCGCCATCCGCGATTTTGCGGAGCTGTGGGCGGTAGTGGATGAGCTGGAGCAGCGGTGGGCTGACTAGGGCCGTCAAGCCCTGGAAGCTCCTTTGCGCGCGGACATCCTTTTCTCCCTTCCTCCTCCCGCAAAAAAAGAAGCCACCTGAGCAAATGAATCGCTCAGGTGGCTTTTTTAGTACCGCTGTCCGGCCTGCGGCCGGATTTCGGAGAGGGCCGGCCTGTTTACTTACCGGCCGCTACGTCTTCCCGAATCTTGTTCAGTGCGGAGCCGGCGCGTACCCAGTCCACCTGGGCAGCGTTGTAGGTATGGTTGGCCATTACCGTATCGGAAGTACCGTCTGCGTGATCCAGACGAATCGTCAGTGGCTTGCCGGGGGCGAAGCTGCTGAAGTCGGTGATGCTCACTTTGTCATCCTGACGGAAGAGGTCGTAATCCGCAGGGTTGTCGAACGTCAGCGCCAACATTCCCTGCTTCTTCAGGTTCGTCTCGTGGATCCGGGCGAAGCTCTTCACCAGTACGGCGTGGACACCCAGGAAGCGCGGCTCCATGGCGGCGTGCTCCCGGCTGGAACCTTCGCCGTAGTTTTCTTCTCCCACCACGATCTGGCCGACGCCGTTATCGCGGTAAGCCAGGGCGCTTTCCGGCACGGGGTGGTACTCCCCCGTCAGGTGGTTGATTACGGTATTGGTCTTTTCGTTGTAGGCATTGATGGCACCGATCAGACAGTTCTGGCTGATGTTCTCGAGGTGGCCGCGGAACTTGAGCCACGGACCGGCCATGGAAATGTGGTCCGTCGTACACTTTCCCTTGGCCTTGATGAGAATGCGCATATCCTGCACCTGCTCGTTTTTGATGGGCTGGAAGGGCGTTAGCAGCTGCAGGCGATCGCTGGAAGGGGCTACCGAAACGGTAATGCCCGAGCCATCTTCCGCTGGTGCCTGGAAACCGGCATCCTCCACGGCGAAACCGTTGGGAGGCAATTCGTAGCCCCTGGGCGGGTCGAGCATTACTTCTTCGCCCTTATCGTTGGTCAGGGTGTCCTTAAGCGGGTTGAACTTCATGCTGCCGCTCAGGGCCATGGCCGTAACCAGCTCGGGGCTGGCGACAAAGCCGCGGGTTTGCGGGTTACCATCGTTCCGCTTCGCGAAGTTCCGGTTGAAGGAAGTGATGATGGAGTTGGCCCGGTTCGGATCATCGGTATGGCGCGCCCACTGCCCGATACAGGGGCCACAGGCGTTGGCGAGCACTACGCCGTCAATTTCTTCGAAAGCATCCAGGATGCCGTCGCGCTCCACGGTGTAGCGAATCTGCTCCGAGCCTGGCGTTACCGTAAATTCGCTCTTGAACTTAAGGCCTTTGGCCTTGGCATCCTTGGCGATATTCGCCGCCCGGTCCAGGTCTTCATAGCTGGAGTTGGTACAGCTGCCGATCAGGCCTACTTCCAGCACCGGCGGAAATTCAAATTCTTCCACGGCAGCGGCGAATTCGCTGATGGGGAAAGCCCGGTCCGGGGTGTAAGGACCGTTAATGTGTGGCTCCAGGGTGTTGAGGTCAATCTCGATGACCCGATCGAAGTATTGCTCGGGGTTAGCGTAACACTCCGCATCACCGGTGAGGTGCTCGGCAACAGCGTCGGCCAGCTCGGCCACATCGGCACGGTCCGTAGCCTTCAGGTAGCGGCTCATGCTTTCGTCGTAGCCGAAGGTGGACGTTGTCGCACCAATTTCAGCCCCCATATTACAGATCGTGCCTTTGCCGGTACAGCTCATGCTGCGGGCGCCTTCTCCGAAATATTCCACGATGGCGCCGGTTCCTCCCTTCACGGTCAGGATACCCGCCACCTTCAGGATGACGTCTTTTGGCGTTGTCCAGCCACTGAGTTTACCCGTCAGCTTCACTCCGATAATTTTCGGTTGCTTGAGTTCCCAGGGCATTCCGGCCATAACGTCTACGGCATCAGCACCACCTACTCCGATGGCGACCATCCCCAGACCACCGGCATTCGGGGTGTGGCTGTCCGTACCGATCATCATGCCACCGGGGAAAGCATAATTCTCCAGGACAATCTGGTGAATAATACCGGCACCGGGCTTCCAGAATCCGATATTGTACTTATCGGATACCGTGGCGAGAAAATCGTACACTTCTTTGTTCACGTCATTGGCTACGGCAAGGTCCTTTTCAGCCCCTACCTTGGCCTGGATCAGGTGATCGCAGTGTACGGTGGAAGGAACGGCTACTTTATCACGGCCGGCCATCATGAACTGCAACAGGGCCATTTGTGCCGTGGCATCCTGCATGGCAACCCGATCCGGCTGAAAGAAAACGTAATCACCACCACGTTGGTACTCCTTTAGCGGATTCTCCGGGTGGAGGTGCGTGTAGAGAATCTTCTCCGTTAGGGTGAGGGGACGTCCCAGCGCTTTGCGGGCTTCGGCTACTTTGCCGGGAAGGTCAGCGTAAACCTTCTTGATCAGATCGATATCAAATGCCATGATGAGCTTTTCGTTTTCTTTTTTGGTTAAGGCGGCGCTTATTTGGGCGCGGACGCAGGTGCAGGAAATGGTCGTTAAAAAGCAATGTTTTCCGATGCCGATCCTTCAGCCCGCTCTAGTCTCCAACAGGTAAGTCGGGGAAAAGTCGACAAATGTATTAAGATTCATTGATTTTGTGGAAAAGTTTCCACCTTGTCTCCAGGGCTATCGCAAAGTCGCTCGTCGGCAGAGGCGCGACGCGAGGAGCTGATTCGTCCGCCGAGAGACGGGTTCCCAACCTCAGCAGAGCCTCCTCTCGGCGGACGACCGCGCAGCAGTCCGGAACGGTATCAAGTCGTTCCTCCTGCTTCGGCCGCCGAGCGAAGGCTCTGCTAAGCGAGTTTGCGATTGTCCTGTCCTTGTCTCATCTTAGGCTCCTTACGCAGGTGTTTTCAAGCCTGCAGCCCTACGCTTACAGGGCACGCCGCATCACTTATCGGCCAGGTAAGTCCCCCACTCCAATCAGCATACTTACCTCTGCCTGAGACCGCAGTTTGTTTTTTCAAAAACATCACCCTACCTTTGCCAACCAACCAGTTGGTAAATATGCCTATCTCCAAAACAACCCCGGAAGCTATTCTTCGTGCGGCCTGGATCGTCTTCCACCGCCAGGGCTATCACCATACCTCGTTGCAGCAGCTGGCGGATGCTGCGGGACTGGGCAAAGCCGGCATCCTGCATCATTTTAAGAGCAAAGCCGGCGTCATGCGGGCGACCCTGGCGTTTGCTGCGGATTGGTACCAGCGCAAGGTCCTCGCCAAAGCTCAGGGGCCCGGCACGGTAGCGGAACGCCTGGAAGCGGTGTTGCGGAAGCAATTTGACCTGGTGCAGTTGAATGAGGATGGTGGTTGCTTCTTCGGCAACACCATCCTGGAAACCGGCGTGGAGGGCCCCTTTACCGAGGAGCTCAAGCGTTTTCACGTAGACTGGACAGCGGCCATTACCGCACTGCTGGCCGAGGAATTCCCGGAGGAAGAAGCCCGAGAACGCACCTATCGCATTTTTGCGGACTACCAGGGCAGTGTTGTCCTTTTCAAACTTTACCACGATACGAGTCATCTTGAACGATTGATAAAACGCGTATTGTCCAGTCTTGCAGCCCCCTTATCTCCCGGTGCCAAATGAATATTCGCCAACTTACTTTCCGCGCCATCGGCGCGGGCATCAACACCGTCTCTTACTTCAGTACTGCCGCAGGCGGCCGGCTGGCCTTTCAGCTTTTCGGCCGGCCGCCAAAGCCCAACATCCGCCCCAAAGAAAGCGCTTTCCTGGATCGTGCGGACCGGCAGGACCTGACCTGGCAAAACCGGAACATCCCCGTCTACTGCTGGGGACCCGCAGCGGGGCCCGTGGTTTTCTGCGCCTACGGCTGGGGGTATAATGCGGGCCGCTGGCGCCACTACGTTCCCGCGCTGGTGGAGGCCGGGTACCGCGTGGTGGCCTTCGATCCGCCCGGCCACGGGCAGGCGGCGGCGGGCAACCTGGATTACCCCATGCTGGTAGACATTGAGGCTACCCTGCTTCGTCACCTGGGCGGCTGCGACCTGGTACTCTGCCATTCCTTTGGTGGCGGTTGCCTGATTGAAGCCCTGGCCAGTTTGCCCCGGGAGCTGCACCCCCGGCGTGCCTGCGTGATGGCCGTCTTTTCGGAAGTCAAATGGATTTTCCAGGTCTTTACCATCAGCCTCGGATTGCGCCCCGTCATCTTCCGGCAAATGCAGGCCTACATCGAACAACGTACCGGCCGCAGCCTTGAGGAGTTTGACGTCGCGCTGAACGCCGGCAAGCTCGCACACGTGGAAACGTTGTTGATCCACGATCCCGCAGACACCGTGACGGGCTTCCGGAATGCCCGGCGCAACCATAGCCACTGGCGGGGCAGCTACCTGCATACACCGTCAGGAGCTGGTCATCATCTGGGAACGGCCGGGGTTACCCGGGCGGTGCTTGCTTTCCTGCAGGAAGGCACCCTGCCCGAGCATCACCTCAGTTACAATGACGGGAGCCAGGCACCCCTGCCGGCGATGGTTACTGCAGAGGACCTGGCCGTTAGTGGTGGGGTGTCGGATTACTATCAGTAGCGTCGTAGCGGAGACCGCTACTATACCTGAAGGCCACTCCCTCCTTGCTCTAGTCTTTCCCCTGCACCCGCGTCCGCGCCCTAAAAACCTGCCCCCGTGCAACTATCCCGATTGCCTTCCAGGTCCGGTTATTCAAGCGGGAGTTGAGTGTTTGCACGCGGGAGCCATCAGTAAACAAATCGGCGTTCCCCAGCTTGGTAAACCCAATCTGACCACTCAGGGCGAGCTGCAGTTTTTCACCGGCCTCAAAAGACACCTGGACTTCACCGTACGCACTGGTAGGTTGCAATAATGATTGCCCCAGATCAATGCGTTCTTCAGCACCTTCAGGAATAACCTGCAGTTCCCGGTTGGGGCCCACAGCGAAGCCATAACCACAGGTGGGCGCTTCGCCTCGTTCCCCCGAGGCGTCCAGCTGGGTTACGGCCTGATGCAATCGCTGACGGGTGAAGACCGTTAGCCCGCCACCAACGCTGAAGGTCATTTGCCGCAACTCCGGAATCTTAGCCACCCCGACCTGGCCATAAAACTGCCAATAATTGACCCCCTGCAAACGCACTTGCGCAAAAACGGGGGTGATGCCGGCCGGGATACCGTCCTTGCAAAGGTCGGCCTCGCCCTTAAAATCCACACTCAAATCCGAGCCGGCAATAAAGCCTCGCCTCGCGCCGATAAAGGACGGAAGTCCGTTTTTCTTACCGACGTTCACCAACTCCAGACCACCCGCGAAACTTACGGGCGGAAGTGCATAAGACCGTAGGTTCCCGCTGCGAATACGGCCATGATCACTGGTGGGTAACACCACAAAATCGGAATTGGCCACCAAGCGTACTTCCAGCTGGCCGAAGGAGGTCTGGGTAGCGCATAGCAATAGTAAAAGGAGGAGGGTTCTCATGGGCTTATAATCTGGGCGTGACGCCTATATGGAGGTACAGGCGAGTGAAATTTTTGACGTACTTAGTCGGATCCGGCATCAGGGTACTCCGGTCATAATTCAGATTGTAGGGAACAGGAAGCGCTTCCAATTCCTGGTACTCAACGGCGTAGCGTAAGCCCCGCGAGGTTTCAATACCGCCGCTCAGGTACCGGCTGACGTGAAAGTGGGTGCCCAGGTTGAGGGCAAAACGCCTGCCAAGCCAGTGGGTATACTGCAAGCGAAAAGTGGTAACCCACTGCATTACTATCTCAGATTCGTTGTAGGATACACCAGCGAGTCGTTGCCGGCTTTCCACCAGTCCGGTAATGATGTCATAAGTCCGGGAATACGTCTCCGCCCCGATACCCGCAAGCGCGCCCAGGCTGAAATCTCCGCTTCCTACCCGCCAGTTATACTGCAGGCCCAGCTCTAGGGCGGTAGTTTCCAAGGTACTGGTGTACGGATGGACTAAGCCAAAAGGGTTTGTCACCTCAACGCCGGTATCACTGCTTAAATCGGGGTCGAGGTAACTGTAGAGTTGGTCATCCGTTAACAACAGTAAAAAGCTGATCTTATCCGAAGTCCGGGCTTCCAACTCTACGTCGAGGCGAAACCCAGTGGTGAGTCGCCCGCCGTTCTCGGGTGGTTCAAAACTTCTGACGGGGCGTAGTGGCACCCCGAAACGGGTGGTTTGGGCCCACTGTATTTTCTGGCGATTCTCTGGCGATTGGGCCCCTAAAGGACCGCCGGAGCACAGCAGCAAAAGCGCCAAAAATAATCGATGATGTACCATGAGTTTGCCGGACATTAAAAACGTTGATTGATGGGGGGGAAATGACCATTGTCCCGTTGGGTCTGCTTTATCTTCAACCGGCCGGACTCCAGAAGCTTCTGAACGCGGTGCTCCCAGTAAGTCGTTCCCGGAGCTGGCTGCCAGGCAGGCAAGGGTTGCACTACGACACTAAGGGTAACGGGCAGGTAAGGACTACGGCCTGGCCGGTAAACGCCACTCGAGGAACTGTCCCCGGTTGCGGTCGGTCGCTGAGGTTGCCCTGGTTTATGTTCCTGGTCCGTGGCTACGGGCGGCGCAGACGCAGGTGCATTGGTAACAACTCCGGCAGGCGAAGGAGCACCAACAGTGGTACTTCCGGAAGGAGCGGGTTGCTCCGTAGGCTGGTACGTCTTTCCCTCTGCGGAGCTGGTGCTACCGTTGCTGTAGACCGTATCGTACCGAATTGACAAATTGCCGTTGGCGTGGAGAAAATAAGTGGTATCGATATAGATCCGTCGGGCTTGCGCTGCTGCAACTGGAAAATTTCGGGAGGCCCTACGTACCACTCGTTGCGTGAAATAGGTGGTATCTCGCCGCGCGGCGGCAGACCGGTTACCGTCCTTAGCAAACGTCCGGTTTTCGTTGATGCTGACGTGGGGGGCAAAGGTTACTCCGGGCAAGGAATCAGTTGCCGGGTGGACCTCTGTCGTGGCCTCCCCGATTTCTCCGGACTGCCGCACGCCCAGCCAGTAACCAACGGTCACAATCGCAGCCATGAGAACCAAGTACTGGTACCAGGGCAACTCCCTGATCGCTTGCCAGGAAGCGGCTGCCGCTGTCGGTGGCTCCTGATCGATGGTCCGTTGCCCTTCTGTACCGGAAGTCCCCTCCAGCAACTGGTGCATACCTGCCCAATCAGCGGTGCTGGGTTGCGGGGCATACTGATCTACTTCTCTCCGCCAGTGTTCTTCCCAGCTATGGTCTTTGAGGGTGCTCATGACAAGGATTCATTGAGGTGGTTAGCGGAGGTGTAGCGATCCCGCAACAGCTCCCGGGCTTTGGCCAGGCGCCAACGGCTGGCGGCTACGGTGATGTCTAGTTCAGCGGCAATTTCTTCGTGGATTAATCCGTCAAACACCGATAAGCTGAAGACAACGCGCAGGTAATCGGGCAGCGCGTGCAGCAGTTTTATGATATCTTCTGCGTGCAGGCGGTCCAGTGCACCGTTGGCCACGGAAACCGGTGGGTCATACGCTTCGGGTTGAAACCGACGGCGGGCGCGCCCTTCGTCGCGGATAAAATTGAGGGTCGTCCGGCGGACGATGGTTGCCAGCCAGGCTTCCAGTTTGTGCTCTTCCCGGTAATCGTCCAGCGATTGGAAAGCCCGCAGCATGGCGTGGTTCAGCACGCTGACCGCCTCTTCCCGATTTCGCAGATAGCGGAGGGTAACGGGGAGCAACTTCGGGAAGAACCGCCGGTAGAAAGCTTCCTGCGCACGCCGGTCGCCGGCCTTGCAGGCGGCAATCAGGGCAACAATGGAAGGATCCGGGCGGAAAGACATGCTTTTAAGATCGGTTTGTTACCAGGTTTAGCACCACTTTATCAAGGAGCGTTAGCGCAAAAAGGTTTTTTTTATCAAAAAGGGAGAATCTCCGCCCGAGAATTGAGAATCTCCTACCTTAGCCTCCATGTCCTTGCATCTGGGTCAACACCTTGCGGAGCTTCCCCGCCATTACCACGCGTTGCGTGGGCCCTTCCTGAAGTGGGCGGAGCCTTACGACCAGCCCGCCACGGCGGTGCTGGGCAACCTCCAGCGCGCGCTCATCGGCTGGTACGAAGCAGTAATTGACCCCACGGAACCCTATACGGGCAGCGTGAACCAGTACGTGCAGCAAGTTGGTAAAATTTATTTTTCGGGCAAGCTCAACGAAGCGGTACGGGCTGCGGAGCAGCACCAGCTTAGCGATTCCGGCCTGACGGCCCAGCAAAACCCCCTCCACCACCTTCCCCGTCCGCTTCACCTCAACAGTACGCAGCAACTGATGCTTACCCAGTTCAAGGCACTTGGCAACAATTGTCAGAACCTGCTGCTGATGGCGGATTATCACCGGCTCACCCCCGGCCGGATAGCGGAGATTCTGGAGTTGGAAGATCGATTGGAGCAGGTCGCTGACCGGAGGGACAAATGCCTGCTGATGGCCCGGGAAGCCTGGCAGGCAGGGGGCATCCTAGACCCTACCTATTCGCCCAGTCCCGTAGACGAAGCGCTCATTGATCAATACTACGCCGGGCAGCTCGGCGTTACCGAGCGCTGGGATGTGGAAGCCCGCCGGCCGGTGGACCCCGTTTTCCGTAAAGCCATGGAACTGCGGGAAGACTGGGCGGGCGTCGTTACCGTTGCCGGCAGGCAAGACCTGCTGGAGACACTGCTGCGGGAAGAAGCCCGCTACGCCGCGGCGGCAACTTCCTCTGCACCTGCGTCCGCGCAAAAAAAGGTTAAACTTTCCCCCCGACGCAAAGGAGGTATCCAAATCGGCAGCCTCGAGCTGCCCGACCTCCAAACCATCGTCGCCTCCATCCTCTTCCTCGCCTTCGCCTGGCTGGCCTGGACAACGTTCGGCCCCCGGACCATTAGCCGGAAAGCCGTAGACCACTTTGAGCCCTTACCAAATCTTTTTGAGCGCGTGGCCCCCCGCAACGAAAGCGAACGCGACCTCAAGCGCATCCTCTACTACTACGATCGTGGCGACTACCAAACCGCCTACGACGAACTGCTGCCCACCGCCCAGGCCTACCCCGCCGCGCCCCTCTACCTGGGCATCTCCGCCCTGGCCCTGAAACAACCCGGCCGGGCCCTGGACTGGTTCGACCAAATCCCCGCCGGCAGTTACTACCACCCCTTCGCCGAATGGTACGAAGCACTGGCCTATTTAGCGGAAGGCAAAAAGCCCGCCGCCGAGCTTTTGCTCGAAGACATCAGCCGGACCAACGGCCACCCGTACCGGGGCAAGGCGCGGGAGTTGTTGGAGGAGATCTGATAAGGGATTGAGGGCTCACCATAGCCCCAATCCCTTGCCAAATATCGCTCATCAATTATCCCTTATCCTTACCTTCGCCCCCATGAAGCCTTCCATCCCCAAAGGAACCCGTGATTTTCTGCCCGCTGAAGTGCGGCGACGCGACTACATTTTCGAGATCATCCGTAAGCATTTTCGCCGGTTTGGCTACCAGCCCATCGAAACGCCGGTGATGGAAAACCTGACGACGCTGACGGGCAAGTACGGTGAAGAAGGGGACAAGCTGCTCTTCAAAGTCCTGAACAATGGTGACTTTCTGGGCAAAGCCAATTCGGAAGACCTCGCAGCGAAAGACAGTAATAAAGTATTGTCCAGTATCAGCAAGCGTGGCCTGCGGTATGACCTTACCGTCCCCTTTGCCCGCTACGTAGTGATGCACCAAAACGAGCTGGCCTTCCCGTTCAAGCGGTACGCGATTATGCCCGTCTGGCGGGCGGATCGCCCGCAAAAAGGCCGCTACCAGGAGTTTTACCAGTGCGATGCGGATGTCGTCGGCGCAGACAGTCTGCTCTACGAAGCAGAATTAACCCAACTACTCGACGCCGTTTTCCACGAGCTGGGGCTGAAGGCAGTAATCCGGCTGAACAACCGCAAAATTCTGGCGGGGCTGGCCGACATTGCCGGTATGGCGGACAATATGATGGACATGACCATCACCATCGACAAACTGGACAAAATAGGCTGGGATAAAGTAGCGGAGGAGTTAGCCACCCGGGGCGCGGACGCCGGTGCCATCCAGGTTATAAAGCAGTTCCTGGACGCCAAGGACCTGGCGACCGTAGCACCGCTCTTAGCGGAGAGCTCCGTTGGCCGCCAGGGCATCGCTGAATTGCAAGAAGTGTTCGACCTGGTCGCCTCCCAACCCATCCACAACCGGATTGAATTTGACGTCACCCTCGCCCGGGGACTCAATTACTACACGGGTTGCATCTACGAAGTAGCCGTAGACACCACTGCCCCCGGACAGGAAAAGATCAAAATGGGCAGCATTGCGGGCGGCGGACGTTACGCCGACCTCACCTCTATCTTCGGTATGCGGGACATGCCCGGGGTCGGCATCAGTTTTGGTGCCGAACGCATCTACGACGTCCTGGAAGAACTTAATGCCTTCCCGGCAGATGCGGCGGAAGACCTGCAGTACCTGCTGCTTTGCCTCGACGACGAAGCCCTGGCCCACGGCTTCGGCCTCGTCTCCCGCCTGCGGGCCCGCGGGGTACACGCAGACCTTTACCCCAAAACCACCAAACTGCAAAAGATGATGAAGTACGCCGACCAACGGGGCGTTCCCAAGGTGCTGATCATCGGCAGCGAAGAAGTAAAAACGGGTAACTATTCCCTCAAAACCATGGCCACCGGAGAGCAGGAAAAAGTACAGGAGAAAGACTTGTAGGTTTCCAGCCTGTCCTCCGCTTACCCAAAATCACCCCTCCGCCGCTCCGCTGCTCCGCGCGAGAATTAGTTGCTTCCTCACCGCAGCATCTCTTTTTTGCCTTCCTTGCGCAGAGTAATGGCAAGAGGAAGTTCGGCCGCCTAATGGTGGGGAAAGGGCGCTATCCTGGAAACCGGGCAACGGATTCATTACGTTGCGGACGATTACCTGCCCCTCCGCCAACTGGTGCTGGTACTTCCACTCGCTCGGCGGACGAACCAGCTCGTTCCTCGCGTTTCGGCCGG
>JAUIIF010000566.1 GCA_030431945.1 Bacteroidia bacterium
CCATCTCTGCGGGCGCCGCCAGCTTGGGAAACAACTCGGTAGCAATGTCAAGGGAAACCGTGGAGATTTTATCGTAGCGGGAATTGATCAGTTCACGCAATCTTTTTTCCAGGGCCTGGGGGAGCACCGAAAGGGAACCTTGTTCCTTAGCCAGCACCTTCAGCTGGAGCAGGGCGTTGCGCTGCAAACGCGGTTCGCGGCGTTGAATATAGGTGGTGATGACGGCCACGGCGGTAGCCTCCGGGGTCGCCAGCAGCAGCTTTTTCCAGTTTTTTTCCAGTTCCTGTGGCCAGGTTACCGGTGCTGCATCGACGATCTCCGGCAGCCGGGCAATCTTTTCATTCATGGCTGCCAACGAAATGAAATGCTCGTCGTGTGCCTGTTGGTTGATGGTGTCCAGCAAGGTGTCCAGAAAGAAATATTCCTCCTCCCGGTCAAATTGCCGGCGGATCATGCCCTCCGGGTCGGGGTGCTCATTATTACGCAGTAGGGTCAGGACGCCCGGAGCATTCAGCGAGCGGTCTTCCAGGATCTGTAGCCCGGTTTTAACGACTTCCTCTCCCCGCAGCTGGGCGATGACTTCGAGATAGGTTGCCACCAGGTCAGCGTGGGGGGCCAGTTTGGGGTAGAGGGCCAGGATCCGGTCTCTGGCTACCGGATCCTGATACGCAGCGAGGCCCCGGATCAGGCCCTGGGCAACAATGTGCCGGCCGGGGCGCTCCAGTTCCGTAAATACGTATTCCCGCGCCGCCGGTGTTTCCAAGCGCCCAAGCAAAGTAACGGCATGGTCCAGTTCCTTACCGTTAGCGACGCCTAGCAGGGAGAAGGCCCAGGGCTCCAGGCTGGTGGCGTAGGGCAGCTCTGCGCCGGGTTTTCTGATGAAGCGCTGGACGACCCTTTGTAAAGCGGCGTAGCGCTTCGCCGCGGGTTCAAGAAACAGGATCGGGTGTTCCCGCGGCCGGGTGATCCAGTATCGGGCCCGGGCCCGGTATCCGGGCTCATCTGGCTGGCAAGCCCGGTCGGTGGGCCGAAAATACGCTCCGCCGGCGCTGCGAAACTGTGCGGTCAGTTTTTCGAAACCCAATTGCTCCTCCAGGTGCACTGCGACTTCGACCTGATACTTCAGGTTGTCGGCCAGGTCAAGAAAGTACGCCCGGGCATCCTCCCACCGGTCGCCGTAGGTGAGCTTGAAAACGGCTTCCGGTAGCTGCGTGGCGGCCGCCACCACGGACAGCACTTCACCGGTTTGCGCCAGAGAAACGCTGAAAACAGCGGCCCCGAAGGGACTGGGACGAGTAACTTGAGCGGTAAAAAAGGCCATAAGGTCAAGGGGAAATGTGCAAAGGAAAGGGGAAATATACTTAAGGCGGAGTGGTATAATAAGCAAAGTGTCAAAAGGGGGCGCGGCCGCAGGTGCCAGGTAAAAGGCAGGAGGCAAGGAATAGTTGCCGGCTACAAGTGGTCGATGGCGACGACCGCATCTTCCCCCCAGGGTGGGTTCGGGGGCTTGCGCCGGGCACCGTCGTCCAGATCGAAAATGCCGAAGATGACCGGAACGTCAAAGCGTTGGGCCGGGTAAGGCGTGAACCCATCGGTGAGTACGAGGACGGAGTCGGGGCGTGGCTTCAGTGCGAGGGCAGTGGTAATGCCGGTCCGCATATCGGTGCCGCCGCCGCCGGCCAGGTTCCTGAGCTGGTAGGCTTCCGTTTCGGCCAGGACTTTTACCGGGGCGTAAGCCACCGTATCGCACGGGATAATGGTGACCGGATAACGGAAGATGCGGAGCACGGCCGCCACCTCACCCAGCGCCCTGCGCAAGAGCTCTTCGTGCATGGAGCCGGAGGTGTCTACCACAATGGCAATGCGGGCTGTCTGGTCTCCCCGCAGGGAGGGAGTAAGAATGGGATGATAAACCGATTGCCGGCGGCTGGGGCGTTGGAAGCTGTAGTCAATCCGGCTGCCCAGTCCGTGCTGCAGGGCGACGCTCATCCGGTGACTCAGGCGTTGTCGCCAGTTGACGGATGGCGTAAGGAGCACTTCTGCCCAGCTGCGCCAGTGGTCCGGTATTTTAGCATTGCCCGCCCTGCGGATGCGTTGGGCTACTTCCCGGCGAAGCACCTGATCGTCGAGTGGACTAACGGACTGCCGATCGGGGCCAGTCTCCCAGTCACGGGCCTGGTTGTGTACGCCGCTGCCGTCATCTGGTGCGGCGGGGAGGGAGGTTGGCTGCAGCTCCGCCATGGCCTGATAATACGTCTCGGCCAGCTGGCCGCGGGGCAGCCCGAAGGCCTCGGGCAACATGCCGGGGTAGCCGGCCGGCATGCTCAGGCCCGGCCAGTCCGCATCGTTGATTTCAAAATCTGCGGCAATGTTCCACCGGCGGGCGGGCAGGCGGCCGGAAATTTTCTGGGCGGTTGCCCGCTCCGCGTGCTCGCGGATGCGGTGACTTATTTAGTGCGTTCAGATGAATCCCAGCTCGGCCAGGGCCAGCTCCCGCGGGCGGTGGTTCCAGATGTCTTCCACCACTTCCGGGTTCCAGTAAACGTTGTAGTGGCGATCAATTGCCGCCACCTCTACGCTGGCGGACAGGATGATCCGGCAACGAAACAAGGCCGGGGCAAACCAGGGTAGTTTGTCTGCGGTATACGCGCGGGCAAAGCGAAGGTGGGCGGCGGCGGCGGCGGACATGGCGGATTCTTTAGCTTTCAGGAAGGGGCATCAGGCGAGCACACTGATAAATTCACGTAGCCCTTCGTCGTTGAAAAGGGCGGTGATTTGCTCCATAACCTCCCCCTGAACTTCCGGCCCGGCCCCCTGGGCAACCCCCGCCAGGGCAATGACCCATCCCTTGCGGGCCAACTCTTTGAGGGAGACGAAAATGACGTCCCGGCGATCGGTGGCAAAGGCCCGGGTGGCCAGCTCCAGGTAAACCCGTGACCAGGGCAGGAGCTGGTCAGATGCCAGGGCGGTCCCCAGGTGATCGTTGAGGCCGGCAAAAAGAACAAAAAGCTCACTGTCGTTAAAGGAATTAATCTCGGGAGTAGCGGTCTGGTTCAGGACGGCCAGTGGATCGGGTAAGCGGAGATTGAGCAGGTATTCGAGCAGCATGATGGCTACGCCCTCGCCCAAACAGCCTGCGGTGAGCTCGAACAGCACCTGATTGTCGGCCTGCTGCGCGGGGTGGAACCCCAGCAGGTCGGCACTGGCGAGCAGTGCTGCGGCAAAGTCCCAGCTGCGGGGACTGGCAAAGCCGTACTTGTTTTCTTCAGGACTGGCGTTCAGCGAATCCGGCTTAACCCGCAGGAAACCGACAATTTTTGTTTTGTATTCCCGCAGCTTTTCGGCGTGGGCGGCCGGGTCTATGGCCGGTAGCCGGCCCACTTGCCAGCCATTGATCAGGGCGTCGGTGTAGAGGTCGGTAGGGATGTCCCACTGTAAATGGACAAAGCGATTCCGCAGGGGAGGGGAAAGCTCCCACCCGCCGACCATA
>JAUIIF010000567.1 GCA_030431945.1 Bacteroidia bacterium
AGGCTGACGGCACTGGTTACATCGTGGCGAAAGCCGTACTGTCCGTCATCGAGGGTGGCCTGGGTAAAGAAGGTGGAATCGGCGGCAGAGAACTCCGTCCGCAAGGCATTTTTATACCGGAACGACAGCTTTTTCCACCAGGCGGTTTGTTTTCCCGGCAGGCTACGGAGCGGGTAGATGGTCTGGGTGGTAAAGGCCGCATCGGGGAAATTTACCGTGATTTGCCGGGTACGGTTGCTCTGGCTGTGGTTGAGGCCGGCCGTCAGGGTGGATTTGAGTTTGGTGAACGTCTTGGTGACGTTCATGCTGGAACGGATGGTGTTCTGGCTGGCGATTTCGTAGGAGTTCTGGAAGCGCTGGTCCACCAGGTTCGTTTGGAAGTTGATCGAACCGCCAAAGTTAAAAGTCGGATGGGCCCGGGCGTCCTGCCGGTGGCTCCAGTTCAGGGTAATCCCTTTCTGCCGGGTCACTTCCAGGTTTTCTTCCCGGCGCAGGTTGTTGTAGGTAAAGTTGAAGCTGCCGCTGTACCCATAGCGTTTAACGTAACGGACGTTGGTATTGAGGCGGTAAGTCCCCTTGAGGTAATAGTCCGCCGTCAGCTGCAGGTTCACGTGATCCCCGAGAGGGAAGAACCACCCGACGCCCTGCAGGCCGTAGCCCCCCAGGTCGGGGCTGTACTGGTAATCCGACGGAAAGAGCAGCCCCGTACTGCGGCCGCTCTTGAGGGGGAAAAAGCCGAAGGGCAACCAGAAGGGGGTCGGCACCCCCATGATTTCCAGATTACTCGGGCCAATTACGGCCAGTTGATTGGGCACGACCTTCGCCCGCCGGGTCCGGATGCCAAAATGGGGATGCTCGGCGGAGCAGGTGGTAAAGATGGCACCTTCGGTGTAGATCACGTCCGCCCGCGTCGTATCGTCAATGGCGACGGCTCCGCTGATGAATTTTGATTTTCCTCCCCGCACGAAGATGTCGTCCTGCGTGGTTGTCGTGCCGTACACGATTCCCTTGCGGGTCTTGAAATTATAGCGCATTTCCTTGGCCAGGATTTCCTGTCCGCCATCGCTGAAGACGGGGTCGCCGGCGGGGCGGCCGAGACTATCCGGAAGGGGTTCTGCGAAAACGATGTTCGTGCCGTAGTTCAGGACAATGTGGGCTGCCTGAAGGTTGATGGTTTGGTAGTTGACTTGCGCGTCTCCGTAGAGATGAATTTCCTGGAGTTCGAAGTCCACCCACATGCTGTCGTTGGCCGCATAATCCACGGGGGCGGTCAGGGAATCCGGAGACATCTGATAATCGGCCGTAGAGCCGCTGTATTTTGCTGGCGGCAGGCTATCCGTCGGCAGCGAATCAAGTGGCTGGGCAGTAAGCAGGCGTAGCTGCCGGAGGGTGTCCGGGACGGTATCGGTACGGGAGGCAGTAACGGGGCTGATTTGCGGTGGGGGCGCGGCCGCAGGTGCGGGGTAAGTTGGGGAGGCGCTGGGGGAAGACGGGCTGAAGCCCGCACTGGGGGAAGACGGGCTGAAGCCCGTGGTGACGGGTAGCGGGCTGAAGCCGGCGCTGGGGGAAGACGGGCTGAAGCCCGTGGTGACGGGTAGCGGGCTGAAGCCCGCTGCGACGGGAAGGTTGGCTCCTCTCAGCGATCCTGGCACCAGCGTCCCCGCCAAAACAAGGAGGCTTAAGGCCCAAAGCTGCCGCGATAACCAAGGTAAAATATCATATATTTGCGTACCATCCCTACCCCCGGAATTGACCGGAATTTGAATTGACACCAATGATACCAAGAGCTTACTACCCAATTTTCCTGTTACTGTTTACTTGTCTTCCAATGACGGCGGGCAAGTCATTATCGTCGTCTACCACAACGGCTTTTAACGATTCCTTAATGGACGTGGGGGGCAAAAGTACGCCGACGGGCCTCCCCGAAGAAACTTCCGCCCCGAATCTTAACAGAACCTTTTTCCCGCCTTCCGCGGCCATTAAAAAGGTGGTGGTGGATGCCGGTCATGGCGGCAAAGACCCGGGGGGCATGGGGGACAACAGTCAGGAGAAGCACATTGCCCTGAAAATCGCGCAGTTGCTGGCCATTGGCATTCGTACGAATTTCCCTGACGTGGAGGTCATTATGACCCGTTCAGACGACACCTTTATCCCGCTCTACGAGCGGGCGGCCATTGCCAACGAGGAAGGGGCGGATCTTTTCATCAGCATCCACGCCAACATAATGCCCGGCAGCAAGGCAACCTACGGCACGGAGACGTTCGTTATGGGCCAGCACGTGGCGAAACACAACCTCGCAGTAGCGAAACGGGAAAACGCCGCCATTCTCCTGGAAGACAACGTGCAACAAAACTACGGCTACGACCCCAACAGTGACGAAGGGCACATCATGATGACGATGTTCCAGCACGCTTTCCTGGAACGCAGCATCACCTTCGCAGAATTGGTGGAGAGCGAATTTGCCGGGGCCGGCCGTAAGAGCCGGGGCGTGAAGCAGGCTGGTTTCGTCGTCCTGAAAGAAACAACGATGCCCAGTGTCCTCATCGAAACCGGGTTCATGAGCAACCTTGATGAGGAGGCTTACCTCCTGAGCGGTGTAGGGCAACAACAGCTGGCCAACGCCATTCTGAAAGCCTTCAGCAGTTACTACAAGCTCCTGGGCGGCAAGGGCCCTACCCTGGCCAACGAAACGGTGGCAGCTTCCACCGTACCCACCGTACCGGTTGGCCGTCCGCCAGTTGCGCTGCCGCCGGCACCTTCCCCGGCGAGTACGCCTCGCAGGATCAACGTTCTGGAGCGGGAGGTGCAAACCGCCCCCCCGGCTACCTCCCCTACCCAACCTCCGTTCACCCCGGCCAACCAACCCCGGCAGTGGACGGCCAGGAGTGTCTCTCCTCAACCCCTCACTTACCGCCCCCTGCCGGTCCCCCCTCCCCCCGGCACCGTAGCGGCACCAGCTACTTACGGCACGCCCATCCCCGCCAATCAACCGGCGAGCCTGCCGGCTCGCAGTGCGGCAAGTAAGACCTACGAAAGTGTCCTGAGCCGGGAAGTAACCAACAGCCTGCAGCGGCAACCGACGGTCTATGCATCCGCCAGCCGGGCCAGCCGGCCGCTGGCCGCCGATACCATTCCCGGCCCACGCCCGGTATTTACGGACGTGGGTAAGCAGGAAGCCACGATTGACTTTAGCAAAATTCCGGACGACCAGCTTAGTTACGCCATCCAGATTATTGCCACCAAGCGCATCCTGAACCTGGAGGAGCCGCGTTGGAAAAAAATTCCTTACTCCGTTACGCTTCATCAGGAAGGAGGCTGGAATAAGTACCAGGTGCGGGGACTGGCAAATGCCATCGATACCAAAGTGGCCCGCGAGCGGATACGAAATGCCGGATTTACGGACGCTATGATCGTAGTGTACTACCAGGGGAAAAGACTGGGTGCCGGCCCCACCAATTACCTGCTGAACCGGGCCGTGAAGTAA
>JAUIIF010000568.1 GCA_030431945.1 Bacteroidia bacterium
TGACTTCCCTGCTTACGCGCGGAAGCTGCAAGAAACCACTAAACAAAATACTATGTCACGCACAATGGTCGCCGGCAACTGGAAAATGAATACAACGCCCACGGAAGGCAAGGCACTTGCGGAAGGCGTTATTGCTAATGCCCCTTCGCCCGGGACTAAAGTAGTATTTGGTGTCCCCGCTATTCAGCTGATGCAAATCAAGGCAATTACGGCAGCACACCAGGGGTACTATGTGGCGGCGCAAAACATGCACCACGAAGACAGTGGAGCCTACACCGGCGAGCTGAGCGCAGCCATGTTGGCGGATGCAGGTATCGACTACGTCATCCTGGGACACAGCGAACGCCGTGACTACTTCGGGGAAGACGATAGCCTCATCAACAGCAAGGTTTCCAAAGCCCTGGCTGCCGGGCTGTTACCCATTTACTGTTGTGGGGAAAAACTGTCCATCCGTGAAGCCGGTAATCAGGAGATGATCGTCGGCAAACAAATACAGGAGGCGCTCTTCAGTCTTTCGCCCGAAGAGATGGAGAAAGTCGTCATTGCCTACGAACCCGTCTGGGCCATCGGCACCGGCGTTACCGCCAGCCCCGAGCAGGCTCAGGAGATGCATGCCTTTATCCGCGGTATGATTGCGAATCAGTTCGGAGACGCCATCGCCCAGAAAACCCCCATCCTTTACGGTGGCTCCGTCAAGCCAGGCAACGCCGAAGAACTCTTCAGCATGCCCGACGTTGACGGCGGCCTGGTGGGCGGTGCCAGCCTGGACCCTGCCGGGTTTGCGGAAATCATCAAGGCACGGTAAGGATAACTGACCGGCCGGCGCTGACCGGCGCCACTTCTGAGCAGGTTTTAGGCCCGCTCATCACGCAGATAGATTACGCGTAGAATATAGCCTTCTTCTCCACAGCTACCGGCATCGTTCTGCCGGAGGGAGGTATGAAGGAAGACCAGAAAGTTCCCTCCCCGGAAGCGAACCCGTTGCAGCTGACCTGGCTTCAGCTCCTCAGTGCCGTTGTCCGTCTCAATGGTCGCCGTTACGGTAGTGTAGTCGCTTTTTTCATCAGTATTCCCTGCGCGTTTCTGGGAAATTACGGGGAGTCCTTCCATTTTAAGTTCCCGGGGGGTGTCCCCCACTTCGAAATGGTAAGCGAGGGCCAGGGACTTCTCGTCCTTTGCCAGTAAATAGAGGTGTTCCCGTTTTCCTTCCAATCCACTGAGGGCTTGTAAGTCCGTGTTTACTTCCCCAAATTTTCCGGGGCGGAATTTCATGCCGTCAGGCAGGGCAAAGCAAACCTGATCCGCCACTGATCTTTTGTTGTTGTTCAGCAGTATACACCGGTCTTCAACCGTTACCTCGGTCTGCCCCTTGAAGGTCCCCGTAAAGGTTGCTTTCCCCACGGAGAATAATGCTACCGGAAAAGACCCGGGATCGGGGACAATTTGTACCGGCTGATCCACGGGCTTAGCTTTCGGAGCAGATCGTCCATTCAGTGGCGGAGTTGGCAGGCGACCAAAGGGTCCTGGCGGTACGGTAGCCTGGGCCACTAGTGTACCGGTGCAAAACAGGCAGCATAATATGATAAATCGTAGCATGGCTTATTATTTTTTTTGTTGATTGGGAGAATTAGTTAGAGCGCCACCGGCTGCTGGCATTATCGACATCGAGTTGCAGGTTGCCCCATTGATCGTAGTCGCGATGCACGCTATTCGTGGTTCCGTCACCACCGTTCGGGCACAGACTCGGTCGGGTATTGATGTCGTACGGCCCCATGTCATTCGTATCTCCGTCACAGTTATAGTCAATATTTCCACCATCGCAGATGCCGTCAGTTTCCCGCGCTGTGCTTTCGTTGATGTTGCGGAAAATTCCTTCTGAGAAGCCCAGTACGCCATCCGGCGTCACGTCACAATCAGTAGAAATACCCGGAAACTGGTATCGATAATTCATTACGGAATGAAAGTTGGCCTTGTACAATGTATTGGCATCCCCGGCACCGTTATCGATTCCGCCGTGACGCCAACTCAGGTTGTGTCCTAACTCGTGCAGAAAAGTACCGGACTGGGCCAGTTGCTGCGACCAGACGCCAAAATTCACGAAAGTCATCATGAAATCGTTACCCCATATTTCTCCGCGGCCGCTGGTGCCATTGGGGCGGGCGCGGCCGAAAATGGCGTAATGGAAGATGTTGCGGCGGTCGGCATTAAAATTGGAGCTGTTGCTTTTGTAGGTATCGAAACTAACGAAGTTGGTAGTGCCGGCGGGTGCCGAACCAAAGTCCATCACACTGTGGTTGGTGAGTATGGTACCGCCGCCGGATAGTCCGCCGCCCTGGCCGCGATCAATAATCGCATTGATTCCCTGGCTTCCATCGGGGTTCAGCACCGGTGCATTGTTAAACGTCGTTATGATATCGTTCCAGATGCCCGCCTGCGGAGCGGCGGCACTGATCCAATCCACTTCAATCAACAGGTCTTTCCGGCGGGGGTCACAGCCCAGTGTCGCTAAATTGATGGTAGCGCCGCTGGGTGCGGGGTATCCATTAATTTCCCACTCATCCAACAGGCCGTCTCCGTCACTATCGCGCGTGGCAAATGAAGCCGGCAGTTGGTAAGCCCGGTTCGGTGATTCGGTGCCATCGTGATTACGGACCTTAACGTTGAGGTTATCTCCGTAGCTGCTGCCTTCCACGATACCGATGTACAGGGTATAGTGGTAAATAGGATTACCAAAAGTAGACGGGTTGTGGGCAGTGAGATAGTCAGTCGGTATGGCCGAGTACATGATGGTGGGGACTTCGACGTTGTCCACGAAAACTTTGCCGTCAATGTCACCATTCGCTGCCGGCACCGTGATCCAGAAAGTCGGGGAGGCACTTCCGGGCGAGAAAATATCGTACAGCCCCACTTCCTCAATGCGCGGGGCCGGGAAGGTGCCGCTGGCCGCCTGGGTAGTTACATTAATGGTGTTGGCCGATGTCCCTTCGCCATTACTCAGGCGAACGGGGTGCACCCCAACGCTGGCATTGTCCGGCACCTGAAAATAGCGTGCGGAAAGCCAGGAGGTATTGGCATTCACCTCGGTGGCCAGCCCGGCATCCCACTTGACGTTGGTGGCAAATAATTTTGAACCGGAGACCCCCAGAATTTGCCGGGGATAGGCAGACGTATTGACAACGTCGTTAAGTACCGGGGGCTGTTGACAGCCCATTTGCAAGAGAATTGCCCAGGCCAGGGCAACGAGAAAGAGCATTCGCATAACGGTGTATTTGAACGCGGGCCGAAACCAAACATACTCGCCGAAGGTTGGCGCAGAAAGCTACGCAGCAGACTACCCCGGTGCAGCGGGGTAAACTTACGGGCAGGTGACAGCGGTGTTCCTGGACGGGATGAGGTCCGAATCGCTTTGGGTTAGAAAACTTAGGCTCCGCACACCGGTGGCGTACGAATTATATCCCTAAGTTCGGGGGTTTTCC
>JAUIIF010000569.1 GCA_030431945.1 Bacteroidia bacterium
AAAACAAAGTACTTTCATAACGACCGAACTACGGAAAGGTTGGTTCGGAGAGTATTCTCCGGGCACCTTGTTGTGCAGCGCCCCTGCCGGCGCAGCAACCTGGCCGGCTGGTTCGGAAGAGCGGCGGCAACTACGGTTACGAGTGCCCTGGAGAAAAATCTTCTCTTTGCCGTAACAAGGCCCTTTGCGCAGGCATAAAAAGCAAAACATCCTCCCATGCTTCGGTCCACCATGCTGCTGTTTTGCTGCTGCTTCCTGGCTTCACTTCCGGGGCAGGACTTTCCGGCCATTACCACGGTGTGTACGGAGGGTCCGTATACTTTGCAAAGTCCGCTTCCTGCCGGGAGCGACACCGTTTACCAGTGGGAGCGCAGCTTTGACGGTGGAACCAGTTGGTCCGCTACGGGAAACGGTGCGCCGGCACTGATCATCAACAGTCCGGCCCCCGGAATTCAGTACCGGCTGGCTTACGCTGCGAATGCCACTTGCCTGGCGGATGCCGCCTGCCGCAGCTTAACCTCCCCCACCCAATTGAGCGTCAATATTCCGAGTTTCAGCCAGGGACTGACCATTTGCCGGGGTGACACCATTTTTGTCGGCTCGTCTGCTCTGACTACTCCAGGTAACCACCGGACCGTAATAGCTGCCACGGATGGCACCTGTGACAGCATCGTCATGACCTTCCTGGAGGTACTTCCGGCGTACGACGAACTGTTCCTCGTTGATCTCTGCCCCGGCGAGCAGTTCCGCGGCATCCCGATTGCCACAGACACCATCATCACCGAGCAGTACACAGCCCACTCGGGTTGTGACAGCCTCGTCACCTACGAAATATCCGTGGCCTTCGCGACCCGGCCCGTCATCACGGGGCCGGCGCGCATCTGCGCCGGGGAGACGGCCAGCCTGGAGGTAGCCGGAAATTTTGCCCGCTACGCCTGGAGTACCGGTAACGACGGCGACGACGCCCCGGTTAGCAGTCCCGGCACCTACGGCCTTACCCTCACCGACTTTACCGGCTGCACCCTGGAGCTCCATCACACCCTCGCCGTGACGGACCTCGACATCCGGCAGGTCATTCCGGCAGCACCGGCCTGTGCCGGTGGCAGTACCGGCCGCCTGGACCTGGCGGCAGCCGGCGACGACGACTTGCTCTACTCCATCGACGGTGGAGCCAGCTTCCAGCTCGACAGTTTCTTCAGCAACCTCCCGGCCGGTGATTACCCCCTGGTGGTAGAAAACGCAGAAGGTTGCCGTGCAACGGCGGCGGCCACCGTCCCCGCCGCTCCGGTCCTGCAGCTGACCATGAACTTACCCGCTGCGGCCACCATTGAGCGTGGAGACACCTTGCCGTTGTCCCTGACAACAGATTTCGAAGTAGCGGAATGGCGCTGGAACGGGCGGGCCTTTCTGAGTTGCAGCGACTGCCCCGCCCCCGTAGCCTTCCCGACGGTAGACACGAAATTTACGGTAGAAGCCATTGCCCCCGGCGGGTGCTCCGTATTCGACAGCGTAATGGTGCTCGTGAATGACAGCAGAAGGTACTATGCGCCTACGGCTTTCAGCCCCAACGGCGACAACAACAACGATCAGTGGCAAATCTTTGCCGGCCCCAAAGCGGAGTTTATTTCCGGACTCCAGATCGTTGACCGCTGGGGCGGCATTCGCTTCCAACAGGCGGAGCCGGCCCTCCCTCCGCACCAGGCGACCTGGGATGGTACCCAGGCCGGCCAACCCCTCCCCCCCGGAAACTACGTCTACTCCGGCACCCTGCGGTATACCGATGGCAGCAGCCAACGGATCAGGGGAAAAATAACCCTGCTTCGCTAACCATGACATCCCAATTGTTCATCCCAAAGCTTATCACCATGCTCCTTTCCACCCTACCCCGCACCAGCGCCCGCGCCCCCGTTTTTACCCGAACGAATCGTAAAGGGTTTCTTCTGCTCCTGTTCCTGGCTAATTTTTACCTGCTTTCCCTTACCCTGACGGGGCAGGAACTGAGCCGGAGCGTCGTCGGTAGTGCAGGCAGTTATTTTTCTGCCGTCAACGTCGGCAACCTCCACTTTACCGTAGGGGAGATTGCCGTTAACCGAACGGCCAACGGCCTGGTACTGGAACGCGGTTTTCACCACGGTATTTACGAACTACTGAGTACCTCCGTTTGGTCCACCCCCGGCGTATCCCTGGAGCTGCACGTTTTCCCCAACCCTACTGCTGACCAGGTCAACCTGACCGGGGACTGGGCCGCGCAGGACCGCCTCCGCATCACGGATATGCTCGGCCGGCAAATCTCCGAAAAAGTGCTGCCGCCGGAGCGCGCAGAAATGTCGCTGGCCCACCTGCCCGCAGGAACGTACATTTTTACCGTGACCCGGCAGGGGCTCCCGCTGAAAAGTCTGCGTGTCATCCGCCGTTAGCAGACTGCAAAAAATCTTTTATTTCTATGTGCATATTGTGAAACAGGTACTTAGCGCCTCCCGACTTCGGTTCCGGGAGGCTTTTTTTTTGCGCGGACGCAGGTGCAGAAAGGGGTAACAGCAGCTGACCGATCCGCCGATCCGAAAAATCAGCGCCTAAAATGTAACACCTTACTTATCAGCAGGATAAAGGAGCAACCATTCATCCCAAACACACCTTATCATGCGACACTTAATCCTTTGCCTTCTGGTATTTTGCACCGCCGGCCTGTTCGCACAGGCCCCGGGCGGGTTCCGCTTTCAGGCCGTTGCCCGCGATGCCAATAACGACGTAATGGCAACCGACAACATCGCCGTACGGATCAGTCTGCTACGGGGCGGCCCTTCCGGCGCCGTAGCCTACAGTGAGCGTCACGAAGTAACGACTACCGACCTCGGCGTTTTCGACCTCCACATCGGTAACGGGGCACTCCTTTCCGGAGACATCAACACCATCAGTTGGGGCACGGACACATACTTTCTGAAAGTGGACATTGATCCTGACGGCGGGGATGCCTACGTCAACCTGGGCGCCAGCCAGTTACTTTCCGTCCCCTACGCCCTTTACGCCAAGGAGAGTGGCTCGGGTAGCGGCGGAGACCCTACGGATGAGCTGCAAAATTTACTCTATGACCCGACGACACAAACCCTGACGCTGACCGATGGCAATTCCGTTACCCTGCAGGTTGGTGGTGGCGGAATGCCCCAATCCCTCAGTTTCAATGACGCTACGCGCGAGTTGACCATTTCAGACGGTAACACCATCACGATTCCCGGTGGCCCGGCCGGCCCGCAGGGCCCGCAGGGAGAAGCCGGACCTGCCGGACCGCAGGGAGATGCCGGGCCCGCAGGCCCGCAGGGACCCGCCGGGCCCAGCGGAGCCGCCGGACCTGCGGGCCCGGCAGGACCGGCCGGGGCGCCGAGATCAGTGCGACCACACGCCGGTCAACGTGGCCCGGGCGATCGTGTGGCCGACGTGCACGAAGCTGGCGTAGGTGGGGCTGGCCCCC
>JAUIIF010000570.1 GCA_030431945.1 Bacteroidia bacterium
CGACTCCCTTTACCCCCGGCGAGCAGCAGGGGGAAGATTTTCAGCCCAGCACGGCCGTGGTAATCCTCAACTACAACGGCAGGCAATACCTGGAAAAATTCCTGCCCCTCGTCAAGGCCAATCTGCCGGACTACGCCCGGGTCATAATTGCCGACAACCTGAGTACGGACGACTCCGTAGCCTGGTTACAGCAGTTCCACCCGGAAGTCGAATGCCTTATTCTGGAAGAAAACTACGGCTTTGCCAATGGCTACAACATGGCCATGATGCAGGTAAAAGCCGAAATTTACGTGTTGCTGAATAGTGACGTGCGGGTAACGCCCGGCTGGCTGGAAACCATTATTCCGCTGTTTCAGGACCCAGCCATTGGGGCAGTGCAACCAAAAATCCTGGCGGAAGGAGATCACGACCGCTTCGAATACGCGGGCGCTGCCGGCGGTTTTCTCGATTATCTCGGGTACCCCTTTTGCCGGGGCAGAATTTTCACCCATACCGAACGCGACGAAGGCCAGTACGATGGCCGTGCTGAAATTTTCTGGGCCACGGGGGCAGCCTTCTTTTGCCGGGCAGAATTGTTTCACGCGCTCGGGGGCTTTGAACCAGAGTATTTTGCCCACGCCGAAGAAATTGACCTCTGCTGGCGCATGAAGCGGGCGGGCTACAAAATCCTGGTGGAGCCACAAGCGGTGGTCTATCATGTCGGTGGCGGCACCCTGAACTACAACACCCCGCGCAAGACCTACCTGAATTTTCGGAACACGCTGACCACCAGCTTCAAGAATGAACCCACCTCCCGATTAATCTGGTGGCTTCCCGTACGGTTGCTGCTCGATGGCCTGGCGGGCATCCTCTTTTTAGTGCAGGGAAACATTGCACACATCAAGGCCATCCTGGATGCCCACTTGCATTTTTATCGCCACGCAACCATGTGGGTGCAGCGCCGCAAAGAAAGAAAGCTGCAGATCAACGCAGCACGGATCGGCCCCGATCGTTCAGAATACGGGCGTATTGCTGACAGCATTATCCTGCACTACTACCTGCTTGGTCACCGACGCTTTGCGCAGATTTACCGGAAACAGGTAATGGTCGCCCCCGAAGACGTGCCCGCAACGCAGGAATAGGTAAACTCCGGCAACTTTCCCGCGGAATTATTCCCGGTATCCTTCCCCGATGGCCCGAATGGCCACCTTGGTAAGCGCCTGGGTCCGGCGGGGAACGCTCAACTCCGCAAAGTTGACGGGGGAAAAGAACCAACGGCGCAGGGCGTTGGCAGCGTACAACCTGAAGTAGGTATAGTGTGCCCGGTATTCTGCGGCGGCCCAGAGCCCGACTACGGTTTCGTAGGTGTCACAGTTGAGGGGGTAAGCTCCCTGATCGCAAAAGCGGGGGCGTTTCCCGTCCCGCATATTAGGACGAATACTCAGGGAAAAGGGGCTGAGGGATGTTTGGCCGAAATAATGCAACCACTCCCGCCAGGGAATGTCATTTTGCACGGCTGCCGGCCGCGCTGCGGCCCGGTAAGCGATGTAGAGTCCCGTAGCCGTAGCCGTAGGCTCTAACTGGCACCGGTTAGTGGCGCTGAAGGCGGCACAGGGTAAGCGCGATTCGGCGAAGTACAGCTCATCCTCTAAGTAATCCGTCCAGTCCTTAAAGTTTGTGGTCAGGTAGCTGGTACCGTAGTAAGCATCATACAGGGCAATGGTGTACATGGCCGCAGCATTGTCCGCCGGCCGGAAATAATCTTCGTTAGGGCGGCTGGGTAGGTGCTTATAGCGGCCACGTTCCAATCGTTTCCCCAGGTGTTCACCGATACTTTTAAAGGACTTTGCAAAAGTCTCATCCCGGGTAATCAGCTGGTAATGCCCGATTACTGCTCCGGCGTGAGCCAGGAAAAAGACCTCGCGGTCCCAGTTGGCATTGCGGCCCCACTGGCGAAGGTTTCTGGCATCCGCAGCCCAGGCTGCCAATCGGTACAAAACGGAATCGATGGCTGCTTTACGCGCCGGCACCAGCGGGGCTGCCCGATAAATTGCCTGACTGCCAAGACTGGCCAGGAGTAACCGGCCGTCATCCGGAGAAAGATCGTTGCCCACCAGGAGGTCTGCCTGCGACAATTCCTGCAAAAGGACGTCTACGTCCGCTGACAACTGCCGGTTATTGACGTCGTCAAGCTTCAGGGCAATTGTAAATCCGACTACAATCAATGCCGTTAGCAGCGGCAGCACTGCCCAGGTACGCAGGGCCGGCTTATTCCATAACCACCAGGCGGGTACGAGGAAAAACAAACCAAAAAGGAAAGCTGGAAGCATGCGTTTGCCTTGAGTCCGGATTAGTTAGGGTTGCAAACATACTGCCTCCGTCACCTTTTTGAACAAAAATACGGGAACATGGCACGCAAAACTGGTCAATCATAGCCCGCGGTGTAGCGAATACCAGTGCAGGAAGCCCGCTTTTTAGAGGCGCGAACGCAGGTGCAACGAACGTTGTTCAGGAGCCGGTGAGAAGCTTATCCGCCACCGGTAAGTGTCGGTTAGACACTATCTACAAAAAATCACAAAAAAAAATTTAGCCGGCCATCCGGATGGCTTAAGAAACCTAATTGACTGTCAATCAATTATGCAATCGATTGAAATATTTTTTTAACAGCTCCCCGCCTCGCAAAATATCCTTTAAGAATAGTAAAAGGATGAAAAATAATCTTCCGCTTATTTGGCGCATTCCTATAGTTGTTGCACTTTTGAAGTACAGAGAAGTTGGCAAATTTCAACCTCTTTTTTGATTTCGGTCACTAGTTAAGAAACTTAAAGTCATACACCATCAAGCTTTCATGCCCGTTGATTCCGATGCTTCGGAATGACAATTCACATGGTAAAAGAGCGTCTCAGGACTGCTTTTCGGATTTCTTCCGGGAAGTAGCTCTCCTATTTAATTCACTATCAAATCATTTCACTTACTTACCAAACAAGAATCATTCACTGCATGGTTTTACTTCCTGCTGCGGAGTAAAGCTTCTTTTTCAACAACATTCTATCATACAATTCACTAATCTATGAAAGTGTTCCAACACTATCTACCCAAGGCCATGCGTCTGGGCTCACCTCGCCTGCTTGCGCTGGCGTTGCTGTTGCTCGGTACGGCCTGGGTAAGTGCCCAAACTGTCAAGGGCACCATCACCGACGAAGAGGGCTACGGCCTGGTCGGTGCCACCGTCCTGGTAGACGGCACCTCTACGGGTACCGTTTCTGACCTTGACGGCAATTACTCCGTCAACGCCAAGTCAGGCGATGTACTCATTTTTTCCTTCACGGGCTACGCCACGCAACGGATCACGGTCGGCAACCAAACCACTATTGACGTGGGGATGGCTCCGGACGTAAACGTAATGGACGTCGTTGTCGTTACTGGCTACAACCAGCAGCGTAAGGGAGACATCACTGGTGCCGTTGCGGTACTGGATACGGAAG
>JAUIIF010000018.1 GCA_030431945.1 Bacteroidia bacterium
CGCGCCCGGCTGGGAAACCGTCCGCACCCACTGCATCGCCTGCCACTCCGGCCGCCACTTCCTCCGCCAAACCGGCACCCGCGACAGTTGGCTCGACGCCATCCGCTGGATGCAGGCCAAACAAGGACTCTGGGAGCTGGGCGCTAACGAACCGGTCATCCTTGATTACCTCGCCGCCAATTATGCTCCCGAAAATACCGGCCGGCGCGTGAACCTCGACGTAGAGGCCATCGAATGGTACGTCCTGAAACTGGACAATAACTAAAACGGTAGGGCCTGATCCAAAATGGATTGGCTCTCCAACCACCAGAAAGGGAATTAGTGTGTACGCAGGGCAGGTAAGCTTCGGCAAATAAAGCTTTCGTACCCCTCCGCTTCAGGTAGAATAAAATGCCCGCGTCTTCTCCCGGGTATTAAGAGCTTGAAATCATTACCTGCTTGCCGGTCAGAATGCAAAGAGTAAATGCTCAGCTGCCTGCTCCGTTCCGGGCAATTGCGGTCATCCACCAAATGGTGGTCTTACTATTCAGGTTCTCCCCCGGCAAAGCGCAGGGAACGAGCTGGCTCAGTGGCCGCGGGAGCTGGCAATTGCGATGGTAATAAGACTATCAGGGGCCATTCTCTTTAGACCAAGGTACCCGGATTAATTGCTGGCGGAAACAACATCGAATGGCTGGTCAGGCCCTGATTTTACGGTCTGTTTGACCGCAAAAAGCCGCACCGGTACATCCGGTGCGGCTCATTGAATAGTGACAAATGAAATGAAAGCAAATCTTCTAGAGCTCGGTCGTCTGTTCTACGTATTCCGTTACCGGCAGGTTGGTTTCCCTGAGGGCTGCAAACCCTCCTTCGATGTTAACGAGGTGCTGGAAGCCGCGTGACCGGAGAATGGAGGCTGATATCAGCGAACGGTAGCCACCGGCACAGTGCAGGAAGTACTGCTCCGCAGGGTTAAGTTCAGCCATGGTCTGGTTAATGGTGTCCAGGGGGAAGTTCTGTGCCGCCACCAGGTGCTCGGCAGCATATTCACTGGATTTCCGAACGTCCAGCAAGGCCGTAGTGGGTTTGATCACTTTGGCAAACGCCTCCGCGGTGATGTTCTGGATCTCATCCACGTCTTCCCCGGCAGCCGCCCAGGCCGTAAGCCCTCCCTCGAGGAAGCCGATGGCATTGTCATAGCCAACGCGGGCCAGGCGGGTGACTACCTCTTCCTCATCCCCGGGGTTGGCAATGAAGAGAATGGGCTGCTGCAGGTCGGGGACGAGCAGGCCTACCCAGGGCGCAAAGGTGCCGTCGAGGCCAATGAAAATGGAGCCGGGGATGAATCCTTTGGCAAAGTCTTCCTTCGTTCGCGCATCAATCACCAGGGCTTCTTCTTCAGCCCACGCTGCTTTGAAAGCCCGTACACTGAGCGCCTGGGTACCCTGTTCGCGCACCACGTCAAAGCTCTCGTACCCCATCTTGTTCATCATGGCGTTCTTGGGGAAGTATTGCGGAGGAGCGACTAATCCCGTCAGCACTTCCCGCACGAACTCTTCCCGCGTCATGTCTGCGCGCAGGGCGTAGTTGGTTTTCTTTTGCTCCCCGAGCGTACCCTCCGTCGCCTTACTCATTTTCTTTCCGCAGGCGGAGCCGGCACCATGACCGGGGTAAACGATCAGGTCGTCCGCCAGGGGCATGATTTTGTTGCGCAGGCTGTCAAAAAGGTAACCCGCCAGGTCTTCTTCCGTGACTTCGCCCTGCTTGATGGCTAAGTCAGGCCGACCGACATCGCCGAGGAATAAAGTGTCACCGGTAAAAATGGCGTAGTCTTTTCCCGTTTCGTCACGCAGCAGGTACGTCGTGCTCTCCATGGTGTGGCCGGGGGTGTGTAAGACTTTGATCGTTACGTCACCTACTGAGAGAATTTCTTCATCTTCTGCAACGTAAGCCGGGAAGTTCGGCGCGGCGGTAGGGCCATAAACGATTTGCCCGCCTGACTTGCGCGCCAGATCAAGGTGTCCGGAAACAAAGTCCGCGTGAAAATGCGTCTCCAGCACGTACTTGATCTTAGCCCCGTCTTTTTCAGCCATCTCCAGATAAGGACCTGTTTCACGCAGCGGGTCAATAACTACCGCTTCTCCCTTGCTTTCGATGTAATAAGCGGCTTCGGCAAGACAACCAGTATAAATTTGTTGGACTTTCATGATGTGATGATTTGAGTTAGTAGTCAGGACCTCCCTGATTACAAGAACAAATTTACCGGCGGTCTCCGCTCGCTTTTGTGTGCTTGATCACATAAAGGCATGATAGGAATCATGGCAAGGGGAGACAAAAATCATTGCTACTCAGCCAGGCGGGTACCGGTAAGGCGGGGGAGAGGAATTACCCGGCGAAAACGGCGAAAGCGTGCACGGGCTCAAAACGATCCTTGCACCTGCGGCCGCGCCCGGTACGGAGGGGTCAATGTCGGGCGCGGCCGCAGGTGCAAGGAAAAGCTGCAGGGCAGGCGGGCCGGGCCTACTTCAAGGAGTAGATGGTCATGAACTCCTGCATGAGCTCCGGTAAGTCCAGCTTCAGGTCAATGATTTTACCCGTGGCAATATCAAAAACCCATCCGTGTACCTGCAGCCCCCTGTCCCGCATGGCGCGTTGTACTTCGGGGTTCTTGGTCACGTTTATACACTGCTCCTGAACGTTGAGCTCGACCAGCCGGTGGTACCGCGCGGCTTCGTCCGGCAGGGCTGCGAGCTCCTGCTGGTGCAGACGGTAAACATCCCGGATCTCCCGCAAATAGGGGCTGAGAATTCCAAGGTCAGTAGTCGTCATGGCCGCCTTGATGCCACCGCAGAAATAGTGCCCGCAGACAATGATGTGATCGACCTGCAGGTGGGTTACCGCAAAATTGATCACCCCCAGGGCGCTCAGGTCCGTATTGCCGACGAGGTTGGCAATGTTGCGGTGAACGAAAATCTCTCCGGGCTGTACGCCGAGCATGGTGGAAGCCGCTACGCGGCTGTCCGAACAGCCGATATACAAATGATTGGGCGCCTGCCCGCTGGCCAGTTCCGTGAAGTAGTCAGGGTTCTCCCGCACTTGCTCAGTAGCCCAGGATTCGTTGTTGCTTAACAGTTCTTCGGTACTCATTTCAGGGATTGTTTACGGGGCATCGTAACGACCCAGATACCGCGGAGCTGGTTGGTGGTATACCCCGTAGCCTGGTCAGTGGGGTACAGCGCCTCCAGAGCAGAAAGGGTGGCGGGCAGGATCTGGGTACCCCGTTCGCCGTGGCACTGCAGGCACATGCCGTTGGTGACGATGGGGTAATACCCCGTTACTGCTTCCGGCCCTTCCACCAAACGGTAAACGTCGGTTGCTCCGGCAGCCAGATCTTCCCTGATTTCCACCAGCTGTACCATTTCCAGACTGTCGGCAGTATTGTCCGGGTTGCGGGGCCGGTCGCTGACGCGCTTTACCCTGACCTGGAAATGGTTGGCGGAACTGTCCGTCAGGGGAATGGCCCGCGTCGTGCAAAACTGAACGGCATTTTCCGCGCCTCCGGCGTTGAGGGCCTGCAGCAGGTTTTTGCCGAGGATTGCTTTGGTCTGCTGGGCGATGTTGCGGCCCCGCTCGGCCATCGTATCCCGTTGGCGAACGGTGGCTAACTCTTCCCGCTGGTGTGCCTCCAGCCAGTCCGGTGCTTCCAGGTCTGTATAGTAAATGAAGGCAGCAATGGCCTGCAGTTCATCCTCCGGTAGCGGGAGGGCGGGCATCAGTCCGAAACGCTTGCGGGCGCCGGGCATTTTAGAATAGACCGGAGAGGGCTTATGCACGAAGCGGATCAGTTCATCCGTGAACGTCGCGAAGGTGGTCTCCTTATTTAGGTAATGACTCTTTACGGCCGCCATTGGCGGGGCCAGCCGGGCGTTCAGGTCCGCGTCGGTAGTGTGGCAGCTGTAGCAGTTGGCGGCGATGAGTTTACCTCCGCGTTCCATCAGGTCCAGGGTGGCCTGGTCCGTGGGTAGGGTAAGGGGGGCATTACTTTCGCTGGCGCAGGAGAAAAAGGCAACGAAGATCAGGGCTAACGCACTGAGGCGAAAAAAAGCGGGGGAAGTCATGATGGTAACTGGTTTAGGGGTGGTGGTCGGAGTTAGAAGATGACCACCCAGCCGGCACCGAAGTAGTTGCCTCGCTTAACGGCGCCGACGCCTGGCTGCTGGAAGAAATTGTTGTTGGTAAGCTGCGGCAGGCCTGCCCCGGCATCCCCCGTACGGTAAGCGTAGAAAAGGGAAAATTTGGTGTTCGGGTTGAAGTAGAGGTTAGCGCCTACGTCCAGCCCCGCATCGTTGCCGGTAAAGGTGTGGAGCAGGTCGGCCTGAACAAGCTCTGCTGCAGACTTCGGACCGTGAAAAAACCAGTAGCTGACGACGGGTTCCAGGATCAGCGCGCGTGGCAGGGTGAAATTTTTCCCCAGGCGGAGGTACCCGGTCGTTGCATTCGTTGCTATAGTTTCTGTACCATCGGTGCCGGTTCTGCTTAAGAAGAAGTACTCACCATCAAGATGAAAAGCAGGGTGGTTGTAGAGGACTTCGGCACCGTAGGCCGTATTTTGATCGAAGTAGTCCGTCTCCCCCTGGTGGGCTGCTGCCAGGCTCAGGGTGAGGCCACGCCTTTTGCCGAAGTAATTGACTTTATGGCTGAGGGAGTAGCGTTGGTTTTCCGGATCCCCGAGATGCGTGGAGAGGCGTCCGCTCACCAACGGGCTGTTCGCCATTCCCGTAGAGTTACCGTTGAAGGCTTCGAAGACGGGGTTCTGGAGCGCTACCTCGTACGTAAGCCAGGTTTTGTCCCTGCTGTTTTGAAGCTGCCCGCCCAGCATGATCCCCATGGCCCGGCCGGGTCCGATACCGGTAAGGTGACGGCGGAGGTAGTTCTGCGACCACGCTTTTTCGAATGAGGTACTGCGCAGCGCCGCGGTATTGCTTTCGCGACCGATGGGAGAGACGAAGTAACCGGCGGTAAGGTAGGCCAGGTCATTCGGTGGGGTGAGCTGCCAGTTAAGGTAGGCATTCCAGATGCGGAAGTTGGGTGAGCTGCCATTGTTGCCCCCGGCTTCCGTCGCGGCGAGTACGTCGTGGCCCACCAGGTCCAGTGAAGCCGTCAGCTTAAATTGCAGCGTCGTGTACGGCTGACCGGAGATGGTGAAACGGCTGCGGCGCAACTGGATGTTCGTTCGGTTGTCCACCGGCAGGTACCCGCCTTCCACGGTGGGGGAGTACACTTGCATATTCTGGGCGTGGGTGGCCCAGAGCTGCAGGCCCACGGAGGTTTTTATTTGGTAGTCCTTAAGCAAATTACTCAACAAGGAAGAATCCCTTTGGGCAAAGAGAGGGCTGGCTGCCAGCAGGCAGAGGCTGAGGAAAATTCCCTTTTTCATCGTTAGAATGTCAGGTTTGTAGTCGGAAAGAGAAGGGGAGATATAAGATTGGCCGTCGGCCTCGTCTCGCTGATGCTTGACACTACTGACCGACGACCAACCGAAAACACCTAGCCTAAAAGTTAAATGACGGCCATGACGGCTTCGTCGACAATCTCTTGACTCATCTTAGTGGGACACAGGTAATCCGTTTTGGGGAGCGACGTTTCCTTAATGGCACCCCAGCCACCCTGTACGTTGACTAACCCCTGGAAGCCACGGGCCCGCAGAATGGAAGCCGCAATCAGAGACCGGTAGCCACTGCCACAGTGCAGGTAGTAGGTTTCCTTGCGGTCCAGTTTGTTCATCTGGCTGCCATTGATGTAGTCAAGGGGGTAGTTGATGGCCGCATCCAGGTGCTCCGCCAGGAATTCAGTTGGCTTGCGCGTATCCAGGATGTTATCTACCTGCTTGTCCTGTACCAGTTCTGCAAACCTGGCGGCCGTAACGTTGTCAATCTGGTCGGTTTCCCGCCCACTGGCGATCCAGGCCTCCATACCACCTTCCAGATAGCCCAGGGTATTGTCGTAGCCGACCCGGGAAAGGCGGGTGACGACTTCCTCCTCACGCCCTTCCGGAGCGACTAAGAGGATCGGCTGCTTGATGTCGACGATCAGCGCTCCAACCCAGGGGGCAAATTGCCCGTCAATGCCAATGAAAATGCTGTTAGGAATGAAGGCCGCTGAAAAGGCATCCCGATCCCGCACGTCAAGAATCAGCGCTTCCTGGCTTTCGGCCAGGGCCTCAAAAGCTTCCGGTGAAAGCGGGTTGTTCCCCTGGGCGAGCACTTCCTCAAAGCTCTCGTAGCCCGCCTTGTTCATCATGGCGTTCTTAGCGAAGTACTGGGGCGGAGGCGTCAGACCTGCGGTTACTTCCTGGATGAACTCGTCCCGCGTCATGTCCGCCCGCAGGGCGTAGTTTGTTTGCTTCTGCTCTCCGAGCAGCCCGAAGGTTTCCTTGCTCAGGTTCTTACCGCAGGCGGAGCCGGCGCCGTGAGCCGGGTAAACGAGCACTTCATCAGCCAGAGGCATGATTTTGCTGCGCAGGCTGTCAAATAAATAGCCAGCCAGGTCTTCTTTCGTAACCGTTCCCTGCTTGATGGCCAGGTCCGGGCGGCCAACGTCACCAAGAAATAAAGTGTCGCCGGTAAAAATGGCGTAGTCCTTGCCCGTTTCATCTTTCAGGAGAAACGTACTGCTTTCCATCGTATGGCCCGGCGTATGCAGCACCGTAAAGGTGATGTCGCCAACCTTCAGCACTTCTCCGTCCTTAGCGGAATGAATATCGTAAGTTGTTTCGGCCATAGGACCGTAGACAATCGTAGCCCCCGTTTTCTTCGCCAGGTCAAGGTGCCCGGAAACAAAATCCGCGTGGAAGTGCGTCTCAAAAATATACTTGAGTTTAGCGCCGGTTTGGGCTAGTTTCTCCACGTAAGGCGCGGTTTCGCGCAAGGGGTCAATAATGACGGCTTCTCCGTTACTTTCGATGTAGTAAGCACCTTGAGCAAGGCAGCCGGTATAAATTTGTTCAACTTTCATTTGTTATTGTTTTATTCTGTAAGCAAAGTTAGGGAGGGCCGTAAAGAGGCTTGGTGATCAATGTCACAAAGCGAAAAATCCTCCATAGTGCGCTTTAATTCTCAGCGCGACCCTCCGTTTTTTCTGGCCGAAACGGGGGCAAATTGCTTCGCCCACCGGCTGTCAACCGGTTTTACTCCGGGGGGAGTCGCCCTGCCTTTACCCTCCCTGGTCTGCCACTAAGCATTTGCCTGAATGGCGTGAATCTCCCCCCGTTCCACTTGCCGGGAAGTACCCGCTACGGCCTCCGGAACGCTGAGGTAGAAGTTTTCCCGCCCAATCAGGCTGATGAGGTCGTCCTTCTTAAATAAGTCTCTCACCGGGCCAATGAGACCGGCAAAAACGACGTTCAGCCCCCTGGCGTGCTGGGTCTCTACGAAATTGTGGATTTCGTGCATCGCGCTGCTGTCAATACTGGAAATGCCTTCGGCGTTGATGATGATGGTGCGGAGGGCCTTCCCCCGTGCGGTTACCAGTTGGTTGAGTTGGGCCTGGAAATAGGAGAGGTTGGCGAAATACAGCTGACCATCAAAACGAACGATGAGGGTGTCCGCCACTTCCGCTGCGTCCGTAAAGCGATTCACATTGCGGTAGGCTTCCGTACCGGGAATGTTGCCGAGTACGGCCAGGTGCGGGCGCATGCTGCGGTAAATGTGTACGGCAATGGACAATAATACGCCCACCCCGATACCTTGCTCAATGCCCAGTGACAGGGTAGCGAAAAAGGTGATCGCCAGCATCCAGAAATCCGAACGGTGAACGTGCCACAGGTGCCTGGCCTCCCGCCAGTCGATCAGCCCGAAGACGGCGACCATGATTACGGACGCAAGGATGGCTTTGGGCAACGAATAAAAAAGCGGCGTCAGGAAAAGCAGGGTCAGGACAATCAAAGCAGCACTGATCAACGAAGCCAGCCCCGTCTTCGCCCCGGCCTGGTCGTTGACGGCCGTCCGGGAAAAACCACCCGTAACGGGGTAAGCCTGCACTACGGCACCGGCCAGGTTAGCCGCCCCAAGGGCGATCAGTTCCTGGTTGGGGACAACTTCGTAGTCCTTGTGCTTTTTCTGTACGGCCTTGGCCACGGCAATACTTTCCATAAAGCCCACCAGGGAAATGGTCAGGGCCGTAGGAATGAGGGACTGTATCTGCGCCCAGGTAAAGGCGGGGAAACTCAGCGTCGGTAGCCCGCCGGGTACATCGCCGACAATCTTTACGCCCTGACCTTCCAGGTTGAAAAAGATGACGGCGAAAATGCCGAAAATTACCGCGAGCAGTGGCCCCGGAATCGCTTTGTTGATCTTCTTTACCGCGATGATCAGCACGATACCCAGTACGCCCACCAGGAAAGTGTATACGTTCATTTCGCTGAGTCGCTCCACGGCGGCCAGCAGAATTTCGTGGATATGATGGCTCCGCTCCAGATTAATCCCCAACAGGTGCTTCAGCTGGCTCAACCCGATGATAAGGGCCGCCGCAGACGTAAACCCGCTGACGACAGGGTGCGAGAGCAGGTTGACCAAAAAACCCAGCCTGAACAGGCCCAGGGCAAGCTGGATAACACCAACAATTAAGGACAAAGCAATGGCCAGGGCCAGAAAAGCTTCCGTGCCCACTTCCGCAATGGCACCAACGCCGGTGGCCGTCAGTAAGGAAACCATGGCTACGGGGCCTACGGCAAGTTGCCGGCTGGTACCCAAAATGGCATAGATGGCAAGCGGCAGGGTGACGGCGTACAAACCGTGAATCGGTGGTAGGCCCGCCAGCATCGCGTAGGCCATACCCTGGGGTATAAGCATGACCCCCACCGTGAGACCGGCAGAAATATCCCCTTTTAACCATTCCCGGTTATAATTTTTGATCCAGCCCAGGGAGGGGATTATCGTAGAAGTTTGCATAAGTTGTCAGAGATATTTCTGCAAAGTTGCCGGTCGCAGTACTGGCAAACGGTGATCTGGGTCACACAACCGCCTAGCGGGCAGGATCTTGCCGGTAGCGAAAGAAAGAGGGCGCGGCCGCAGGTGCAAAGGGAGTAGTTCCAGCTGCCGGCCCCGCAGTGATGCCCTGAAAAAGGCACGCTCCGCGTGCATGTGCAGGCGAAGCGTGTTCCTTAAGGAGTAGCCGGGAAAAAGCAAGGCTATCCCGGCAGTTGCCGGTTTACGTTTTGCCACGGACCACCATTAATGGCCTTAATGCCATTGCTGTTCAGTTGCCGGGCAGCCATACCACTACGGTTGCCGGAGACACAACAGGTGATGATGGGCTGCTGCAACTGGCGCAACTTCAGGAGGGAGCGGTCCAACTCCTGAAGCGGAATGTTGATGCTGCCCGGCACGTGTCCTTGCTGAAATTCCAGGGCGGACCGCACGTCAACTATCGTACCGTTAGCCAGGTCTTCGGGGGATAAGCTGTTGTCGGACAAGCCGAAGAGGTTATTAATTAAATCTAACATGATGATTTTATTTTTTGGTGTCTGAAAGCCACTGCAAACGGAAGCAGTGGCTTAAACGGATTTTTTAGCGAGGTAGAAATCAACCTTCTCGTAGGTCGTATTCGCAATGCGTTCGTCCATCTGCGCAAGCGTTTTGGGCGGGGGCACGATAACTTTATCGCCCGGCCGCCAGTCTACCGGCATGGCACACTTGTTTTCGTCGGCAGTCTGCAGGGCAATCAGGGCGCGTTTGATTTCGTCCATGTTGCGCCCGACGTTCATGGGGTAGTACATCATCAGCCGGATGTTGCCCTTCGGGTCAACGAAAAAGACGGCCCGTACGGCTGCGGTAGTACTTTCCCCGGGGTGCAGCATACCGTATAGTTTGGATACGGACATGTCAATATCTGCGATGATCGGGAACTGCATGTAAACCCCCGTTTTTTCCCGTACGTTGTTCACCCAGGCAAGGTGAGAATGAATGCTGTCAATACTCAGGCCGATCAGCTTGGCTCCCTGTTCAGTAAACCAGGCCTGTTCTTCAGCAAAGGCAGACATCTCAGTGGTGCAAACCGGCGTAAAATCCGCCGGGTGCGAAAACAGGACCACCCAACTGTCCTTCGCATATTCCGAAAATTGCAGTGGGCCAGTGGTCGTTACTGCTTTAAAATCTGGTGCCGGCTCCCCGATGCGGGGCATTTGCCGGACGGCTTCCATTGGGTTGTGCATACTTTAGATTTTCGGAGAGGCAACGGCGCCTCCCTTTCTTGATAATGCAAACCTAGGGGGAATCCTCGTCGGGGTTTGTAATGTACATCACAGTGGCCCGGAAGAGGCGTGGTGGCGGAGAGCCACAGGCTCGCCTGCCGGGCGAGCAGGCACAAGACTACAGCAACTTCAACAGGACAATTTTATTCCGGCCCAGACTGATCAGGCCCCTTTTTTCCATTGTTTTCAGCAGGCGGGAAACGGCCTCCCGGCTCACGTGCAGATCATCGGCAATGGTCTGATGCGTGGTGTTGATGGTTTTGTCTTCCCGGATTTCGGCCCGCTTGATGATATAGTCGTACAACCGTTGGTCCAGCTGCTGGAAAGTAACCTGGTCAATGGTCGTGATCAACTCCCGCATGCGTTGATCGTAGGCCATCATGACAAAGTTTTTCCAACTCTTATACCGCATCATCCATTCGTCAAGTTTCTGCTGGGGCAGCGCCAGAATCGTAGTGTCTTCCTCCGCTACGGCCCGGATTTCGCTCTGTTTGTCCGATATGCAACAGGAGAACGTCATGGTGCAGGATTCGCCACGCGTCAGGTAATACAGAAAGAGCTCTGATCCGTCTTCCGCCTGGCGGCTGATCTTAATCGTACCACTAAGGATTAGGGGAAGCATCCGGACGTAATTGCCATAGTCCATAATAACCTCACCCTCCCGGAAATGATGAATCCTTCCCTGATCGGCAATAACCTGGAGCAATCCAGGCTCGACGAACCCCGGAAAAAATTGTTTTACTTCTTCTGTGGTGAGTTGCGTTTTCATATTTTTTTAATTTGTCATTGGCAACACATGAACATATGATGGAGTTTTCATGCTTTCGTTTTTCCTTCCCGGAATTGCCCGCTCTGGTCCGGTAACTTTCCCCTGCACCTGCGTCCGCGCCTCCCCCCGTCCCGCATTTACGTAAAGGGGGGGTAATTATTCATGGCTAAGTCAGCGCCCGCAGTAGTTACCGTATCACTCATGCTACCTTGCTGCTGCCACCAGTCCAGAAAAGTTTACCTTGGTTCATCGTTATCCCATTTACTATGCATTGCTCTTCCTGCTTTTACCGGTGGGGCTTCGGCCTCCTTTCCTTCCTGTTGGCTGCGGCGCTGGCGGCCCAGCAAATCCCCGCCGATAACCTTGCCGCAGAGCCGGCCGATAAACTGGCCGCAACGGCAGCAGCAGGCGGAGAAGTACGGATCGATCAATTCAAGCGCGCGCTGGGCTGGTACGCCCGCGACAGCTTCGCCCGCTGCCGGCAAACCATTGACTCCCTGGTACACACCCGGGACGGTGCCCTGATTGCTGACAGCCTTTCCGGCCTGGCCTACCACATGGCGGGCATGAGTTATTACCAGGTGTACGACGATGTCCGGGCCGCACCGCAGTATTTGCGGGCCATCTACATCAGGGATCAGTGTTACCCTGGCCTCCACGTCGATCAGGCCCATACCCGTTATAATCTGGCCAACTCACTGCACTGGCTCGGCCGGCCCGATACGGCGACTTACTTGCTGCGCGAAGCCATCGATATTTACGACAACCTGGAGCGGAAAGACACAACCAACTGGCTGCGCAGCCTTAAACTTTTGGGGGTGATCGCTAAAGAAAGTAACGACCAGGAGCTGACGCGGAACAGTACCCTGGCGATGGTGGACTTACTCCGGCGATTCCGGCAACCGACGCCCATTGATAAATACCAGATGTACTACGATGCGGCCGATAACTTTCAGTACCTGGGCGATTTCAATAAGGCCGTCCACTACGGAGAGCTAGCCGTAAAAGCAGGGCAGGACTTGCAAAACCCGAGCATGGAGGCAGATGCCAGGAACGTGGTGGCAACGAACGAGGGGCTACGGGGCAACCGCGCAAAGGCCAGAGCCGGCTACGAGGAGGCACTTCGGCTGCTACTGGCCAGCCAGGGTACACCTTCCTCGCTCGGGGTCGTTTACGGGAACCTGGCGAATATCGCCCGCGAAGAAGGCGCGTACACGGCAGCCCTGGAGTACATCCGCCAGGCAGATCGCTACCCGGTCAACCCCGAATTTCCGGCACAGGCGGCGGATAAAAGACTGAACCACGCTTACGTCCTGGAAGCTATGGGACGGGAGGAAGCAGCACTGCAACAGTACGCAAAGGCCCTCAGGGCGCTCGAACCGGCAGCCGCTGCTGCCCCTGGCGAAACGACCGCTGGCGACCTGATTGATCTCCCGCTGGCCATTACCATCTACGGCAGCAGGGCCAGGCTGCTGGGGAAGCGGGGGGCAACGGCGGCGGCACTGGCTGATCTGGACCAGCTCTTTGCCCTCCAGGATGTGCAACGCAAACGGGTCAGCTCCAGTGGCAGCCGGTATGCGTTGAGCAAGGAAGTCTGGCCGTATTATGACGAGGCCATCGGCCTGCACCTCCAGCTTTATGCCGGTGATCAGGAGGAAGAACACCTCTGGCGGGCCTTCGCCCTGAGCGAAGCGGCCAAGGCGTACAGCCAGCTGGCGTCGCTCAGCCAGGTCCGGGCCGCCATGGGCCGCCAGGAGCAGGACCTGCGCCGGCGCATTGCGCGCCTGGAGCGGACTGCCGGGAACGCCCCGGACCAGCAAGTCCTGCTGGCTGATCAGGAACTCCGCCTTGATTTATTACTGCGTAGTGAAGCGAGGGATACGCCGTCAGTCGCCCGTTCATTTGACCAGGATGCCCTCCAAGCTTTTCTCCGGGAGCAAGAGCTCAGTCTGGTGGAGTACCACCTGGGGCAAAAACGCGGCTACGTGTTTTACCTGCCCGCCGGTGGCGGGCTTTCCGTTTACGCCCTGCCCGGAGCGGACTCGCTGCGCCGGCTAACGGAAACCTGGCGCACGGCCATCAAGCACAGCAGCTACCGGAACAAAAGTTTACGTACGGAAGCAGAACAGGTAAGGCTGGACCGTACCTACCTCCGCACCGGGTCGACCCTCAGGGATTTATTGTTCCCCATGTTGGCGGAAGGTACGCTGCCGGGGGAGGGGCGACTGTGTATTATCCCCGATGGCGCCCTGCATTTTCTGCCCTTTGGGGCGCTGCCCTTAGCAGATTTTCCCCTGCCCATCAATTACCGGGAAGGAAAATACCTGCAGGACATCAGTATCCTGCAGGAAGCCTATGCCGTGCGCTATTTAATGGAACTGGAGGCCCGCCCTCCGCGTGCGTATTCGGGGAACCTCCTGGCCTTCGCGCCGTCCTTCCGTGGCGAAGCCACGGCCGGGGAAGTGAGCCGGGCCCGCAGCGCCCGTGCCGAGCGGGTACTCACGCCCGCCCAGCCATTACCCGGCTTGCAGCCACTTCAGTATAATCAATCCGAAGTGGCTGCCATCGCCGCCCTGGTCCCCGGAAGCGAAACTTACCTCGCAGACCGGGCAACACGCCAGGCGTTTCTCCAGTCGCTGGGGGCCGATCGTATCCTCCACCTCTCCAGCCACGGGATGGTGCACCCCACGGATCCTAACCTGAGCTTTTTAGCTTTTGCCCAGCAGGGAGCATTGTTGGAAGAAGAGGAACTGCTCTACTTTAATGACCTGCCTACGCTCCCGGTGGCCGCCGAACTGGTGGTGCTGTCTGCTTGTGAGACCAGCCTGGGGCCGGTCTTGCCCGGAGAAACCGTGCTTAGCCTCGGCAGTGCGTTTGCCGCCGCCGGCGCCCGCAGTACCCTGAGCAGCCTCTGGCAGGTGGATGATGCGGCAACCGAAGCCCTGATGGTTACTTTCTACGAACATTTGACCGCCGGTGCCGGGCGGGCCCGGGCACTGACCCTGGCGCAGCGGGCCCAGCAGCAAGGCGGAGAGTTCGCCCACCCCTATTACTGGTCAGGCATGGTGCTCCAGGGCCGGGCCGGAACGCTCGAGTTACCCGCTACCACCAACTGGTGGCTGTGGGGCAGTGGAGCACTTGTACTCCTCGTGCTGGTTTTTTGGGCGCGGCCGCAGGTGCGGGCTAAGATGTTCAAGAGCAAATAACCCTGAGCCAGATCTCGCTGACTCAGCGTTAAAAAAGGTCTCCAGCCCGTACGTTGCGGCTCTTCCTGCGACAAGAAGCAGTGTCGTCGTATCCAGCCTTACGGCTTCCGTACCTTCGTCTCCGGATCCGCGGGTAAGATCAGGGCCGGCAGGCCCATTTCTTTGTATGTAGCGTTAAACCCCGCCACTTCCTCGGAGATAATCCGCTGCAAAGCTGCCTGATGCAGGCTCCAGACTGACCGGAGATCGGCTAAACGAAGCTTGGCACCAGCGGTAGCGCCCGGTACCGCACCATCTACCCGGCTCTTCAGGTTCATCAGTTCTGCGTTCAGTTGGTTCGGAAAATTAATGACGTCCTGGAAGGTTTTTTGGTCCGGTTGGATCAGGTTTTCCTCCCAGGCAGTGATCTGATCAATAATGGATTTTCCGGCAGCCATCAGCTCCTCCGTGTTTTCGAATTCCTGCAGCAAGCCATTCAGGCTTTCCAGTTGCCCCTTCACCTTGCGCATCCGGTTTACCGAACCGTGAATGTCTTTCACCATAACTTCAACGGCCCGTAAAATGCTTTGCTGAGCGGCGTAATCCTCCGGGGTGGCGTCCAGCGTAGGGTCGGGGAGCAACTCCGCTGGTACCGTCAGCGTATCGGTCGGTGCGGACAGTCGCAGGGTGTAGGTCCCTGGCGGCACAATTCCGCCCCGGTAGTCACCGAGAATGAAGACATCGTCCACAGCCGGGAGCTGCTCCCGCCGCAAGTCCCAGTTGAAGCGATTAACGCCTTCCTTGGCCGGGATGACCTGTGGGGCCGGTGGCCCGCCGGGCCACGTCTTGAACCCCTTCGCCTTTTGGTTGGAGTAACTGCGGAGCACAGTGCCGTCAGCCGCCAGTATTTCCATTTTCAGCTCCGTCGTGTCCATTTCCTGCGGCAGGTAGTAATCAAAGACGATGCCGGGGGCGGGGTTGTCGCCCCCGCGTTCCCGGCCACCTCCGCCGGAGAGGTTGTAGCGGTACGTAGGCTTAGGCTCGAAGAGGATTACCGATTCCTCCAGGGCGCCGTTGCTTTGCTGTACGGCACTAAGATCATCCAGGATCCAGAAAGCACGCCCGGAGGTGGCGACAATGAGGTCATTGTCGCGGATCGTCAGGTCCAGGATCGGAGAAACGGGCAGGTTAAGCTGGAATGCCTCCCAGGCCGTTCCGCCGTTGAACGAAACGTAGAGCCCTTGCTCCGTGCCCGCATAAAGTAAGCCCTTGTGTCCGGGGTCCTCCCGGACGACCCGGACGAAGGATTCCGGGGCAATGCCGTCAACCCGGTTGGTCCAGGTTTTACCCCCGTCGGTGGTTACGTACATTGCCGGCCGGAAGTCATTGAATTTATAACCGGTAACGGCCAGGTAGGCCGTATTGGCATCGTGCGGAGATACTTCGATGGCGTTGATGAGTACTTCGCCGATGTTTGCCGGCGTAATATTCGTCCAGCTTGCTCCTTCGTCGGTGGTACGCCAGACAAGCCCATCGTCTGTTCCTACCCACAGGTCTCCGGCTGCGTGAGGCGATGCTACCAGGTAGCTGATGGTGTTGTAGTTTTCACCGCCGGCTCCCTCGTTGGTGAAGGGATAGCCACCGGCTTCCTGCTTGGTGGTGTCGTTGCGGGTCAGGTCCTGACTGATTGCCTGCCAACTGTTCCCTTTGTCCGTGGACCGCAGGACGACGTTACCGCCGTGGTAAAGGACGGAAGGATTCTGGGGTTGGGCTACGATGGGGGCATTCCAGTTGAAGCGGTAGCGCATTTTCTTGGCCAGGGTACCCAGCCCCGCAACGGGGTAGGCCATGATGTCCTTTTCGGTGCCGGTCTGGTTGTCGTACACCGAAATGTTCCCCTGGTAACTGCCACCATAAACGTAACGCGGATTTTTGGGGTCGTCAAAGGCGATGAAGGCGCTTTCTCCTCCGGCAGTGGAGCGCCAGTCTTTCCAGGTGATTCCGCCGCCGCGCGTACGCGAGGTAATTTCGATGGCGGAGTTGTCTTGCTGGCCGCCGTAGATTTTGTAGGGGAACTGTTCGTCAGCAATTACCCGGTAAAACTGGGCCGTCGGCTGGTTTTCCTGCGTACTCCAGCTGCCGCCGCCGTTGAAGGAAATACAGGCGCCGCCGTCATTGGCCAGAATCATGTTCTGGTTGTTGGCCGGGTTAATCCACAGGTGGTGCTGATCTCCGTGGGGGTTCGGGATGGTGCGGAAACTCTTACCACCGTCGATGGATTTGAGCACGGGCGCGTTAAGTACGTAAACGGTGTTCTGATCAACCGGGTCGGCGAAAATCTCGATGTAGTACCAGGCGCGGGCCACGGTGACCCGGTCGCTGTTTACCTGCGACCAGGTTTTGCCCGCATCATCAGAGCGATAAACACCGCCTTTTTTGCCCGCAGCTTCCACGTTGGCAAACACCCGCTCCGGGTTGGCGGGGCTGACATCAATAGCGACCTTACCCAGGGTGTCCGGCAAGCCTTCGGTAAGGCGCTCCCAGTGGTCTCCACCATCGGTGGATTTATAGAGCCCGCTGCCCGGTCCGCCACTTTTCACGGCCCAGGGGAAGCGCCGGTGTTCCCACATACCCGCATAGAGGATCCGGGGGTTGGTCGGATCCATGCTTAAATCGGCTGCGCCGGTGGTATTGTCGACGTAAAGAATCTTTTCCCAGTGCTGGCCACCATCCTTGCTCCGGTAAATGCCACGGGTTTCGCTGTCGCCATGCAGGGCCCCCTGCACGGCGACGTAAACCAACTCGGGGTTACTGGGGTGGATCCGGATTTCGGCAATGTGCCGGCTGTCTTCAAGGCCCAGGTGTGTCCAGGTTTTGCCGGCATCCGTGGAGCGATACATCCCATCGCCCGCGGAAGTCATTACGCCCCGGACGGCGTGTTCGCCCGTGCCCACGTAAATGACGTTCACGTCACTGGGCGCTACGGCGATGGCGCCGATGGAACTGGTATGCAGTTGCCCGTCAGTAATGTTATGCCAGTTTTGTCCGGCGTCATCCGTTTGCCAGACACCGCCGCCGACCCCACCAAAATAGTAACGGAGTGGATGGCCAGGGACCCCCGTTACTGCATTACTGCGGCCCCCGCGGAAAGGGCCGATATTGCGGAACTCCAGGCCGGCATAAGCATCAGCAAAAGAAGGTTCCTTTTCTTCCGTTTGGGCCGTCAGGACAACGGAACACCCCAGCAGCAGGAGCAGTAATATTCGTCTCATAGCAAAGCAATTTGCAGGGAAGATAGCGAGCACTACAGACACTGCGAAGTTTAATCGCCGTTGCACAATTTAATTTTGGGGCAGGTCAGATGGTAGCGGCCAGGGGAATCAGAGACTTCCTCAGCGGCCGCAGTGCGAACCAGGCATTCGGCCCGTATCGGACGCCGGGTGCGGACTTTGCTAACTGAACTTGCGGTTACCTTGCCTTAGCGGCCAGCAGCAAAGCCGGCTTTTCCCTGCTTTTGTACCTTTTGCCTGTACCTGCGTCCGCGCCCCTGCCCGTTGCCCGGCCACCCTGGTACCCCGCTTGTTACCCGTGGGTTGGTGGAGGTATAAGTTGATAATACTGCCCAGGCTGGTATCCGCCGCAAGTGCAATCGCAAGCTCGCTCGTTGGCCGAGGCGCGATGCGACGAGCCAGGCCGCTACGCGTCCGTCTCGGCAGATGAGCGAAGACGCTGCTGATCGAGCTTGCGATTACTATGTAATTTCCAAGGATTCATGAAAGTTTTTATCATACATAGTGTCATTGTCCAAACAAGCATAGAGCACGCGAAGTAATTTGTTCCTTACAGCATTGATTGCGGATAGGTGACTTTTGCCTTTTGCTTTCAATCGGTCATATAACCTCTTAAACATATTGTCACTTCGCAGTAGACTCATCGCTCCTTGGTGTAAAGCAGTCTTCAATTCATTATCGATAGCACGGGATGTTTTATGACGATGCCTGATACTGGTGCCTGACTGTCTTTCATGTGGACTCACTCCAGCATAACTAGCACATGAGCGAGCATTGGTTAACTTCTCATAAAACTCCGTAACGGCAAGGACCACCAAAGTATTCTTAGGTCCAAATCCTGGAACAGAACGAGTTATTTCATACTTTCTACTCGCCTGCTGATCGGCTTTTATTATTGTATTAATATGCTCGTCTAATGCTTCGATTGATGCTTTTGCTTGTGCCAGATTGTTCTCTAGGATTTGCAGCGTGGTGCTGTCCATCTCCGCTAGGGTAAACTGCTTTGTTTCCTGGTAGGAGGTTAGTGCTCTTTGTCGGTTACGCACTAGGAGCAGTCGCTGCTTTGTCAGCATTTTAAGTTGCACAACCACCTGTTTCTTAAGCTCGTAAAGCTTAACTCTACGTTGAAAAGTCAGCGCATATTCCGCGTGATCCCTGGCATCTATTATATCGTTCTTATCTTTTTTTCGGCCAATAGACCGGCTAATTTGTAGCGGGTCTTCCAGCCAGATCGACAAGTTCATTTCCGACAATAAACCCAGCAATGGATTAGAATATAATCCAGTATTGTCAGCGCATTGAAGAAGCTGATATAATTCTATCTTATAGCGACGTGCTATGCTTAGAAGCAGCGCTTTAATTGATCGGCTTCGGTTAGGCAGTTCCCCTTCTTCTAGGATTACAAGGTTGCGGTCTCTGAGGCAGTAATTTAGTTTTGCCTTACTACAGTCCCAACCCAAAAAGTAAGTAAAAGTCATATCTTACGGACGTTTATGCAACAAGTCAGCACGAAACCACTCACATCCTCAATTAGCGGGTTCTAGCCCAGATTACTATCCGAGTTTAATTTCAAGCGACGGCGCAGAGTGTAAAATCGCAAGACGGGTTCTACC